>NZ_PYWN01000067.1 GCF_003049505.1 Metasolibacillus meyeri | reverse complement strand
GAACGCATTTTCAAAGCTAGCCGTAACAACTATGGCACACGTAAAATCAAAAAAGAACTCATGAAATTGGCTGAACCGAAGCAAGTTTCAAGACGCCGAATGGGTCGTTTAATGAGCGAAATGGGGCTTGTTTCAAACTACACAGTGGCGCAATTCAAGCCACATAAATCAAGTAGCAATGAAGCGCCACTAAAAAACGAGTTACAACGCGAATTCAAGCAGGACAAGCAATTCGCTGTCGTTGTTAGTGATTTAACATACATCCGTGTCGGAAAAAAGTGGCACTATGTATGCTTATTTGTCGACCTTTTCAATCGAGAAATCATTGGTCATCGTGTTGGAGAAAACAAAACAGCAGACCTTGTGTACAAAGCATTAGCCAGTATAAAAACGAACCTAAATGAAGTGAAAATGTTTCACACTGATCGAGGGAAGGAATTCGACAACAAGCTGATTTCTGAAGCACTTCAAACGTTTGGTATCCAGCGTTCGTTAAGTATGAAAGGTTGCCCTTATGATAACGCCGTGGCCGAAGCGACATTTAAAGTATTTAAAACCGAATTCGCCAACCAAGCCCACTTCTCTTCCCTTGAACAGCTTGCTCTTGAACTGGATGATTATGTTCACTGGTTTAACAACATCCGTATCCACGGAACTTTGGGGTATTTAACGCCGATGGAATTCAAGCTACAGCCCACATAATTTTTGTCCAGTTTAGTGTTGACATTCCATAAAGAAGAAACGTTGGAGAAAAAAACTAGTAATCATCAAGTGAGAAGAATCAAATTAAGAATACGAAAATAGCCAAAGGACTCTCCAAAAACAGGGAGTCCTTTTTTAATACCAAACATTCAATTATACTTTAAAATATAGCTGTTAAATTTAACTTCACACTCATTCACTTTTTTGTAAAGAATCTATCTCAAATTATAATTTGTTCTTTCTTTCAAAGATTTTTGTTCGTTTAATTCGCCATCTTCATTTATAATAATATAACTAAATTCTAACCATTTTACAACGTCACCTTCAGAATTAAAAATTTGCTTCTCTCCACCTATAAACCATATAAGTTGTAAATCATTTTTAAGTAACCAATCATCGAAAACTTTTGCATTAATTAATGCCGCCGATGGACCTTTCTCTAACTCACTAGGATCTAAAAAAACTACTTCATTTTCAGAATCTTTCCATACACTGAAGTCCTCTAAAGACGGTACTAGCTCTAAATCTTTGATTAATAAAGAATTAGGTAAATAAATCGAAATATATTGATCTATTGATTTATCTCTTTCCCCAGTCTCCCATTCGTATTCATTAGTTGGTACCAAGTGCTCAATATCCAAAGTTCGATTGTCTTTATCGTTACGCCACCCCTCTAAAAATTCATAATATGGATGCCATGGATATTCTCTGAGAAAGCCTTGATGTGAGGACCTTAAAGGTGAAAAAACAGAAGGATCAAACAATGCTTGATTCTTCATTTTTTTGATTACATCAGGTACATTTTCTTTTTTCACAATGCAAGTATTGACCCTATACCACAGTTCCTCTTTAGATTCACTATTTTCGCTTTTCCTAGTCCATTTTCTAAACCCCCTTAACTTATACCATTCGTTATTTCTAATGGGGTTCGTTATCCTTAATAACTTTCGAAAATCTGGAAGTGTTGTTTCATCAAAAACCCAATTATCAGAATCTCCTGCACTAAAAATAGGACAATGAGGTGACCACCATACTTCGCCAAACTCATCCCATCCAGAATCATGTGTAGCTCTCAACCATACAGTTGGATCAATATCTCGCTTCCAAAGTTGCCATGGTCCCTCATATACATCTTTTTCATCATATTTATCAGCCCAATATAAATTATCTGACATTCTCGCTAAAAGCTCATACAATGCAATCCATTGATATTTTTTACCTATTCTTTCAATATTTGCAGTTCCTCTCCCTTCATTCCTACTATACATCCTTTCAAAACCTTCGAAAAAGGCTTTGTTCCAACCTAGCTCATAAGCTCTCTTACAGACCCACCTTCGCGCCCATTTTCTACTAAAAATCGCCAATTGTTCTGTAACACCTAGCCCATTTATCCACCTAAAGGTCTCTCTTTCCTCTTCAGTTAGTACATCATTAATTCTTTCTTTTAATGCCTTCCAGCTATCACCAGGTGTGTCAATATTTTTAGCAGTAAAAGAAAACTCCCATGACCTTTCATCATTACTATTAAACTGATCTAAAATATCATTTGATTTTGAATCCTTTCGTATATCATCTATAATGGTTACAATTCTCTCCTTACCATAAGACTGAATTCTCTTATTAATCTCTACTAAATATTCTATTTTTAGTTCTTCAGGAAGTTTATCTGCAAATTTCAAATGCAATTGATATGATTTCTCTGGTTGTTCTTCTGTAAGCTTTGTAGGTGACCAATTATGAACACATGACATCGTATAATTTCCGAAATCACCAGGGAATCCCATAAGTGAGCTCTTAATTGAAGAATATTTTTCACCAGCTAAATTTTCTAGTTCTGATTCTGCAGGATTCTCAATAGGCCATTCACTTTTATACGGTGGTCTAAAGTTAGAGACTATATCTTCTTTCACTACCTTTCTATATAAAGCATACTCCATAACTCCTCTTGCATAATCCCTTAAAAGCAAATGTGGGTATGGTGAACCTTTAGCGAATTGTAATTCATATACTTTTTCTGCAATTTGTTTAATAATTCCATTATTTTTTATATTACAAACTACACCATAACTTATGGCATACAATCTCTCTTTTAAATAAATATCATCTATCGAATCAAATTCAGTTAAAAGTTCTATGACAATTGATGGTTTGGAACATAGTATCCTAACTAATGATTTAGTAGCATGATCTCTAATCTTTCTATTTGAGGTTGTTGTCATCCATAGAAGAGCATAACTTAACAACCGTATACGTTCTTCTTCTACCGCCTCTAAATTTGCTATTAATGACCAATTTAATAGCGTTCTAGTAATTGATTCAGGCTGATCTTCATCTTCTTCATAATCACTAATGGCTATATGTGTAGACCAAAAATGATCTCGCTCAGGCATATTAAAGCGCTTTAAATGTCTATGCAAAAATTCAGCATTTAAAGGATGATTAGGTTCCGTAGATAATGCTAATATTTTATCTAATGGTTCTTTAAAATACCCATAACTAGAGATTTGATTTAACAACTGAATAGTGCGCTCTGTGATAGAATCTTTATGACGTAATAAAAGTACATTTGAAAAAGATGCATTAAATATCGAATTATAATAAGGTGACTCTTCAGATATAAAATCTATAAATTCTCTATCAAATTTTTCTGGGAAAGTTATACCCAAAGCCTCTATAACTCCTAAATACATATAAGATTTATTGAGCAACCCTTCTAATTTTCCGCCCTTATTAAATTCGGCTTCTAAATCTTTTGTATTTAAGCTGTTCACTATATTTTCTGCTATGAAATAGTCACTAAATCTCTCATATGTAAACCGAACTACTTCACTTAATTCTCCGTTTTTATCAGTGATTATATCTAAGGCTAGTAATCCTTCTGAAATTAATAAATCTATTAACTCTTCCCCAAAATTAGGTTTAGGATCAATATTTTTTATCATTTCGTATGCTTCATTTATATCAATACCAAACATATTATTAGGGTAAATTTTTTCTACAATCGCATTCATTACTTTAACAGTTACCTTTTGACCTTTAAAATACCTTTTTCTTAATCTAATTATTTTATCAATACTGTACAAATAAAATTTAAAAATAGCAGTTTGTCCCTCTAACCCTTTTGGGAAAGAAGTTAGGTTACTTGATTTTATTGCCTTACAACATGTTTTTAAAAACAATGGATTACTAAATTCTGAGGATAAAACTGGCATGGATGGCTTGTCTATTCCTTGCTTCGCTAAATAGTTCATAGCGGCACGATGTTCATATCCTCTAAATCCTTCATGTTGAACTTTAACTATATGTTCAAATATTGTGTTAGGAAATATTGCTTCCTCATAAGTTGCTCTACAGCTTAATAATAATGAGATATGTGGATAATTTTTCAGCTCCATTACAAATGTGGTTAAATGATTTATCCAATCAAATCTATAATTTCCCTCATTTAAAGCATCTATTATTATTAACGTTCGAGTACCTTTTGCTTCCCCAGCTGCATCTAAAGCTCCTAATAATTGTTTGAAAGATACGTTTTTTAAATCTAATTCTTCAGCTAAAAAATTTAGTGGGTTCCCTCCCGAATATTTCTGTCCTAGTAAAAATACAGTAGGTAATTTTTCAGCTAAGCGTTTCAAAGCTATATCACATAATAAATGTGATTTCCCTATACCTGCCTCTCCTAAGATAATGCTACTCTTTAATTCATATCCCTGTACATTTGAACTAAAAACAAATGAACTAATAACGTTAATGTCATCAACTATTTTACTAAACTTCCTTCTAATTTCTTCCCATCCTTCATCATTACTATCAATTTTATCCCAACACAAGCCTTGGAATTCTGCTGCTACGCTTTCAATAGTTTCAATTTCTTCTCTAGCTACTTTAAATTGATTAGGCGCATATTGCTCATTTAAAGCTTCAGTATATATTTTTTTGAAACTTGTACATTTCTCTTTAAATCTCTTCCATTTTTCCCCTTTATCTATAATTGTACTTTTATAGCTCTCTAATTCATTACTTCGATTTAACAAACTATTTAAAATTTGTTTCTGTTTCTTAACTTCTAAATGCCATTGCTGTGAGAGGCCTAAGCCATCGAGTTTTTTTGATATAGGCAAATCAACATGATACTCATCTGAAAATCTTTCTCCTATAGCAATTTTAGATTTATTTGTAATATTTTCAAAAACTGCTGTGCTCAGTATAGGTTCGTTAAACCAATAAAATGCTCTTCCAGCATATTTACTATCATCTGTTTGTAGCATCATATTTAACTCGTGACGCCCCCAGTAAATAAACTCTACATTCATATTTTTCGACTGAGCTAATTCAGACCATTCTTTAACATACTTCTCCCATATATTCAAAGAAGTAGTAACAGGTTTTCCTTTAGGACCGTTTTTTCTACTATCATTAAAATCTCTCGGCACACAGATGTAGTACTTTTTTAAATTGGGATGTTTCACCAATGCAGTTTCTACAGAATCATTTATTTGGCTCCATTCACTTTCCTTAAGTCTCTCGGTAAAATATTTTGCTTGCCAAGCATGCTCGGTCCCATCCTTTGATTTCCAATAACATTCAACTCCAGCATCTCCACCAGCGCCATCTTTTCTTATAAAAGCAAAACCATCTTGAGGTTGATTTAAATGTGCCAATTGACAAACTAATTCTTCAAATCCACCATCTTTACTACCATCAAAAGGTCTAATTTGTGAGAAATTAAATTCTATCATTTTACGCCCTCCCTACTTTTCAATTAAAATGAAATATCCCAAAATTCTTTCTTTAATTGTTTCATATTCTTTATTTTCAGTAATATAAATATATTATTTTATTCAT
>NZ_PYWN01000066.1 GCF_003049505.1 Metasolibacillus meyeri | reverse complement strand
ATATCTTAGGGAAACCGCAGATAAATCATGAAAAAGCGCAGATATCTCGAGAAAGCCGCAGATAAACCATAAGAAACCGAAGATATTCAAGAAAACTATAAATTTCATGTAAATAGCGCTATTTTATGCAAAAATCTATAAAAATAGTGCTGTAATTTACCAAAATACGGTGTTTTGAAGAAAATATAGGCGATTTACAAACATTCACAATTTTTTATTTGAAGTGTAAGCTAACACTAATACCTCTATAGCATGCTTTCTTGAGTACACATACTCAATTCAAAATTTCATTTCTTCTATAATTCCTCGATTTTCTCCACAAATAAACGAATGGAAAGTTATGCTAGCTAAAAAGCGGAGCCACCTGTTTTGGTAGCTCCGCTTTTTCTTATTGTATTTTACGATATAGACCGACTACTTGACCTAAAATCGTCACATGATTCACTAAAATTGGATCCATTGAAGAGTTTTCAGGTTGTAAACGGACATGTGTTTTTTCTTTATAAAAGCGTTTTACAGTTGCTTCATTATCTTCTGTCATGGCAACAACAATGTCTCCATTGTTCGCTGTTGCTTTTTGTTTGACGATAACATAGTCCCCATCCAATATACCTGCTTCGATCATAGATTCGCCCATAATCTCAAGCATAAATATTTGATCCTCTGCAGAGCCATATGTGTTCGGCAGTGGGAAGTATTCTTCAATGTTTTCGATAGCTGAAATCGGAAGACCGGCTGTTACTTTTCCAATTAAGGGAACATGAATAACCCCTTGTTGCTCTACATCGTTATCGCTATCATCTAAAATTTCAATAGCGCGTGGTTTGGTTGGATCTCGTCGAATAAGTCCCTTACTTTCTAAGCGAGCTAAATGTCCATGTACAGTAGAACTAGATGCCAAACCGACCGCTTCTCCGATTTCACGAACTGACGGTGGATAACCTTTTGATCTAACCTCTTCTTTAATAAAAGCTAAAATTGCTTCTTGGCGTTTTGATACTTTTGTCAACTCATTCACCTCTTTTAATTTTATTAGTAAAATGCCCCATTTTTATAAGCGATAGAATGGAATTATATTTAGTCTTGTTCAACACATGTATAAAAGTTTGCTGAACTTAGGATAAAGCCTCTCACAAAAGATTCTTATTTTTCAGCTGATACAAAATACGGATGCAATCACATTGAGACATAATTGGTAGAACAAATTTTCTTATTTTTAAGTATAACAAAAGAGGAAATAAAATGCAAACGTTAGTTCGAAAATAATTGTTGACAAAAACGTTTGTTCGTCTTATTATGAGAACATACATTCCGAACGAACATTCTATTCCAGGGGGCGTTAAGTATGAATTGGTTGAAAAAAAATAGTTACATTGCAGTTTTTGTTACATTTACTGTGTTTGTTATTTCAGTATTAGTTATAACAGATGAAAATATTGAACAATATGAAGAAATCATCATTACTCATGGAGATACACTATGGTCTTTAGCTGATCAGTATCGAGGTAAAATGTCGACAGAACAATGGATTGGCTTTGTGAAAACAACAAATTATCTTCCTAATGAAAAATTAGTTAGCGGACAACAGTTGTTAGTTCCAGTCGAAAAACGCTCTATCGCGGCATATCAAATGAAAGAGGGTAGCCATTCGCGTGAAGTGGCTAACAGACACTAATGACTAGGCAAGCAGCGGTTATATATGCAAGGGTAAGCACTGAAAAATCAACTCAATATACATCTTTAACAAGGCAAAAAGAAGAACTAAAAGCATATGCTAACAATTTACACTTTAATGTAGTAGAAATATTTGAGGACCAACAGAGTGGCTTTGATGTGGAACGTGAAGGATTATTAGACATGCTAGACTATATCAAAGCAAATGATGTTAAAACTTTATTTGTACAAGATGAAACGCGATTAGGGCGTGGCAATGCACGCGTAGCTGTATTGCACCTTTTACAAAAACAGGGAGCATCTGTCATATCTTTGAATGATGCGGGTCCACTATCCTTAAATGAAATGGATACAATGCTTTTAGAAATTTTGGCGATAGTAGAGGAGTATCAACGCAAGCTTCATAATGCTAAAATAAGGCGAGGAATGCGACGAGCAGTAAATAATGGCTATCGACCAGAAAACAATTTAAAAAATCGAGGCAATGTGGAGGGACGCGAACGAATTGACGTGCCAATCGAAGAAATTTTAAAGCTTCGTGCGAAAGGTTTCACCTTCGAAGAAATCGCTTCGACATTAAGAGGTCTAGGATTTGATGTTAGTAAAGCAACCGTTCATCGTCGCTTTAAAGAATATCAGAAAGAAAATAGTATATAAGCCGTTTTTTCGAAATGTAAAGTACAAGATAAATCACTTGCGCTTTACGTTTTTTTCTCATACCTTTGTATTATGGAGTTTTAGAAAGGTGAGAAAAATATGCTATCAAAACAAAAATTAGCTCGAATTAATGCATTATCAAAAAAAGCGAAGGAAGGTACATTAACTGAGGCGGAAGCAAAGGAACGTACAGCACTTCGTAAAGAGTATTTAGACACATTCCGTACAACGATGCGTGATACGATTGAACATGTGAAAATTGTTGATCCTGAAGGCAATGATGTTACACCAGATAAAATAAAAAATATAAAAAAACAGAGGGATTTTCCAAACTAATTTTATACAATGTGACACATTTAGCATTTAGTATGATGAATTTCAAAGAAAACACCTACTAACCATTGTTTTCTTTAACATTCTTGACTACACTATAAAAGTAGACTATATAGCACGAGAAAGGATGTCAAAAATGACTCAAACTCCGGATCAACTTGCAATTAATGCAATCCGTACATTGTCAATTGATGCAATTGAAAAAGCAAATTCTGGCCACCCTGGCTTACCAATGGGGGCAGCTCCAATGGCTTATACGCTATGGACAAAGCATTTACGCCATAATCCACAAAATCCAAATTGGTATAACCGTGACCGCTTTGTGTTATCTGCTGGTCATGGCTCTATGCTACTTTATAGCTTATTACATTTAGGTGGTTATGATTTACCGATGGAAGAAATTAAAAACTTCCGTCAATGGGGTTCATTAACGCCAGGTCACCCAGAGTATGGTCATACTGCAGGCGTTGAAGCAACAACTGGTCCACTTGGACAAGGTATCGCTATGACTGTTGGTATGGCGATGGCTGAAGCACATCTTGCAGCTAAATATAATAAAGATGGACATACGGTTGTAGACCATTACACATATGCTTTATGTGGTGATGGCGATTTAATGGAAGGAGTAGCTGCTGAGGCAATTTCATTAGCAGGTCACTTACAATTAGAAAAATTAATCGTGCTTTACGATAGCAATGATATTTCATTAGATGGCGAATTAGGCATGTCATTTTCCGAAAACGTTCAAAAACGCTTTGAGTCATATGGCTGGAACTATTTACGCGTAGACGATGGAAACGATGTAACAGCATTGAGCACTAAAATCGAAGAGGCGAAGCAACTAAAAGGCAAGCCAACTTTAATCGAAGTAAAAACAGTAATCGGCTACGGTTCACCAAATAAATCTGGTAAATCAGATTCACACGGTGCACCGCTTGGTACAGACGAAACAGCATTAACAAAAACACATTATGGCTGGGAGCATGAGCCATTCAGCATTCCACAAGAAGTGTATGAAACATTTAAAGAAGCAGCTGAGCGCCAAGGTGTAGCAGCAGAACAAGCTTGGAATAAGCAATTTGAAGCTTACCGAGCTGAATACCCAGAGTTAGCGGCAGAGTTCGAAAATGCGATGGAAGGCGACTTACCAGCAGATTTTGCAGCTGAAGTACCTGTTTATGAAGCAGGCAAATCGGTAGCAACACGTTCATCTTCTGGTGATGTAATTAATGCATTAGCAAAGAAATTACCATCATTCTTTGGCGGCAGTGCTGACTTAGCAAGTTCAAATAAAACAACAATTAAAGGTGCGGGCGATTTTTCAGTAGAAAATTACGCAGGTCGCAATATTTGGTTCGGTGTACGTGAATTTGCAATGGGCGCAGCTTTAAATGGTATGGCTCTACATGGCGGTTTACACGTATTTGGTGCAACATTCTTCGTCTTCTCTGACTATGTTCGTCCAGCAGTGCGTTTATCTGCATTAATGGGTTTACCAGTAACATACGTATTCACACATGACTCAATTGCTGTTGGGGAAGATGGCCCAACACATGAACCAGTTGAACACTTAGCTTCATTGCGTGCAATGCCGAATTTAAACGTGATTCGACCTGCTGATGCGAATGAATCAGCAGAAGCTTGGAAACAAGCAATCTTATCACCAAGCACGCCAACAGCTTTAGTGTTATCACGTCAAAATTTACCAGTGTTAGACACGACAGCAGAATTAGCTGCTAATGGTGTAGCTCGTGGTGGTTATGTGATTTCAGCAGCAACAAAAGCAACAGCAGATGCAATTTTAATTGCTGCTGGTTCTGAAGTTGCCTTAGCAGTTGAGGCGCAAAAAGCATTACTTACTGAAGGAATTGATGTATCGGTTGTATCAATGCCATCAACATTTGCATTTGATCAACAAGATGCAGAATATAAAGAATCTGTATTACCGAAGGCTGTTACAAAGCGTTTAGCAATCGAAATGGGTACTACACAAAGTTGGTATAAATATGTTGGCTTAGATGGTGATGTATTAGGTATTGATACATTTGGCGCATCAGCACCGGGTGATTTAATAATCGAAAAATTTGGCTTTACTGTTGATAATGTAGTAAATAAAGTAAAAGCACTATAAGTTTTTCATAAAATATAAGGTTTCTCTAATGTCATGATTAGAGAAGCCTTATTTTATTTAGGATTTTGTGGTGGAAAAAGGCTTGAAAAGTACCCTTATGGATTGCGCCTTTGTCAGGCTTCCATATATTCATTGTTAAGGCTAGGACAAAAGTATTTTAGCCAGTCAAAAAGCCGAACTTTTAAGGAACATTTCATAATTGTTTCTTAAATAGTTCGGCTTTCTCTCTTTATTACAGGATATTTAGTAAAACATCATTCAACTTTTCGCAGATGCAATTTAGTTATGCCCAGTCTCATCGGCAATTCCTGAAAGCTATTGTATACCAGTTGCTCTGTTATCGTTAGGCTTAATGTCAAAGATAGTTTTATGTTCGACATTAGTTAATATAAGTTGAAGTTTGCGGCTGTTGTGTATTCAAGTCATTTAAGCTTTGCCAATAAACCTAATTGTTTTTATTATTGCGTTATTCCTTTGTCTGAACCCACCAAAGGTTTTTGAATGGATCAACAAAACCAGCCATATTCCCAGTTTTCTTCGATGGTTCCATTAGAGAGATTGCCCCTGCTGCAATTGCATTTTTGTAAGTTGTAGTTACATTTTCAACATGAATGTACATTTGAATAGGAACAAGTCCATCCATATTTAACTCCCCACATACTTCGGGGCCACAACGTCCATCTGCAGATGTATCGGCAAAGTAAATAATGCTGTTTTCTATTTTCATTTCTGCATGAGTTATGTTCTCTGTGCCTTCTAACTTATCAATTTTTATTACTTCTGCTTGAAAAACCTGCTTAGTAAATTCAATAAATTGTCGCCCATTTAGTACCATAAAATAGGGTATGATTGTTTGATTTTGCATAGTTATTCGCCCCTTTAAATTGTTTTTTCTGTAAGGATATTTTCGATTTTACCTTACAATTTTATAGTACAACATTAGTGCAAATGATAAGGTTTTGTTATTATGAATATAGTCAATTCAGATTTTTTATAAAAAAAGCTGTCTACTACTTTAAGTATGATTTATAAGGAGAGTGTAATGAACGGTATTGAGATAGCAAAGAAATTGAATGTAAGCACAAGTGCATTAAGGCATTATGAAGCATGGGGACTTGTTCCAAAAGTTGAGAGAGCAAAAAATGGATACCGTATCTATACAAAGGAGCATGAGGCATATTTTCGATGTATACGTGCATTGAATGCTGGATTTGGGATGGATTTAGCTAAAAAGGTTATGCCACTCATTATAAATCAGAAAATACACGATGCCTTATGGCTAATTAACAAAGCACAAGTTGATTTATATATCGAAAAGGAAACTGTACAAAAAACAGTGAAAATACTTGATTCTCAAGACTTTACCGAGTTTTCTGATGTGAAAAAGTACCATGATAAAGATTATTTCACAATTGGAGAAGTAGCAAAAGAAGCGAATGTCTCTACTTCATCAATTCGACATTGGGAAAAGGAAGGGTTAATTAAACCTGAACGTCACAAAGAGAGTGGATTTCGTATTTATAGCCCAATTGATATTAGAAGAGTGTTTATTATTCGGACGATTCAAAGGGTCGTTTACTCTTTGGATATTGTTCGTCAGGTATTAGCGGATATTGATAAAAATAATATTATTCGTACTAAGGAGATGGCTATTCAATCTCTCCAATACATTGATGATGCACTTGTTCAGCAAATTCAAGGTATCGCTTCTTTACAAAATCTTTTGGAGATTGTATCAAATAAGGAACAACAAGAGCTATAATCCATCAATAAATTTAAAAGTAGAAGGTTTCTTTCATCCAAGTATCTCGTTGTAGTGTAAGTTAAAATAAGGAATATTTTTCTAGAGTGTCATGAGATGTTTCATCCTATTCTTTGTTCGTTAGACCAGTTTAACTTTCTTATAATGCACCCAATATTTCGCTGAACTATATACCAAGTTTTTTATGAGTAAAAGTCATGTATTTAACGTTAATAAAGTTCTAATTAATTATACGAGGTGATTTTATGTGGATGACAAACGACAAGCGACAATTTTTTAAGCTACAGCCGATTCAGGAATCGTGGGATTTAGTGAAATTAACTGATGAATGTACAATTTATTTTGATGGTGACACCATTGTAAAGCGCATTGATCAAACTGAAAGCTCCTATTTGGAAAAGGATATTTCGATTGCTACGCGTGCTAGACAATATATTTTACCGAAAACGGCTCGTGGTAAAGAAAAAAAGCTAACATATCCTAGTTTATATAGCCGTTATGATGGAACGCTGCTATTTAAATACGGTGTATACAATAATAAAGGTTATATCGATTTAGAGCATGTTGAAACGAAAAGATCGTTACCAATTCCTGGTTTTGATGCAGGGAATTTAGCACAAGTTGAAGAACATTTAACACAATTCATGACATCTCCACCACATACTTATCAAAACAAGCTAGAACAGCTCTTTACAAAGCTGAAGCGACATAAAATAAAAGTAGGGGATGTTTTTAAAGTTGAGCGCTCGATGACGACACATGGTTATGTTGTTGTTATTGGCGATGTGACGAAAATGAGAAAAGAGGGCATGTTTGCGAAAGAAAGTATTTGGCACGATTTGATGACTGTTCCTCTCTTTGTACGCGTTTATCATATAGAAACAGATAAGGACTTAGCGCTAGAAGAAATAGCAAATTTACCGTTTTATGAAGGTTGCCAAATTGTGATGGATGATCAATTTATGCGAGGGCAATATGCATTTGTCGGAAACAAGCAATTAACAGAAGAGGATATAGAATTGCCATTTGGATTTGGCCCGTCTCTCTCTTTTGAAGATAATTCCTCACGAATTAGCTGGGGGTTAGCAACAGTTTCAAAAGGAGGTAGCCCTGAGCGGTATGGTGCTCCGATACAATACAATTTAAATCATGGCGTAAGCTATGGTGTAACATTTAATCATATTCCTTTTAATCAGGAAAATTATGAGGCAGCATTTGAGTTTTTTAGTATGGAAAGACTTGATTTTGATACGTTTAATGAGCGCTGTAACGGTTTAACGAAGGCGCAATATTTAGATTATGTCCAGCCTAAAAAGTAAAGTGAAACTCATCAAGATGCCAATTTAAATAGTCATGGCGCTATGTACAATATAGCACCATGACTTATTATTTCGCTAAACCATTTTGAAATGCGTAAACGACGGCTTGTGTTCGGTCTTGCACATCTAATTTGCTTAAAATATTACTAACATGGGTTTTCACCGTTTTTAATGCAATAAATAATTCGTCTGCAATTTCTTGGTTTGCTTTGCCTTGTGCCATTAAAAGTAACACTTCCATTTCGCGCTCTGTTAAGCTTTCATACAATGGAGCCGTCGTGCCACCGCGCATGCGAGAAATCATTTTTGTTGTCACTTCAGGCTCTAAAACTGTTTCACCATTAAATGTTTTGCGGATGGCATCTGCGATTTGTTTGGCGTTAGATGTTTTTAAAATATAGCTGACTGCACCTGCTTCTAGTGCTGGATATACTTTATCATCATCTAAAAAGCTTGTGACCATCATCACTTTTGCGGATGGCCATTCCTTTAAAATTTTTTCAGTTGCCTCTGCTCCAGTCATAATAGGCATGACATTATCCATCAAAATTAAATCAGGGCGCAAAGCCAGTGCTTTTTCAATTGCCTCTACACCATTTTCTGCTTCACCAATCACTTCAATATCAGGCTGTGCAGAAAGATAGGCGGCTACGCCGATGCGCACCATTTCATGATCATCTACAAGCAGTACTTTAATCAAGTTGTTCACCTTTCTTTCTAGGAACTTTTACTTCAACAATTGTTCCTTCATTTGGGACAGAGACAATTTTATAAAGACAGCCAATTTCAACAGCACGCTCGGCAATATTCTTTAAGCCATATGAGGTGCTTTTATCTGACTGATTTTCAAAGCCTCTACCGTTATCTTGAATGCGCAAAATGGCAAAATCATCTCGAGCAATGAGAAGTAACTCGACAACAGTGGCTTTCGCATGGCGTAATGTATTGGAAAGTGCCTCTTGTGCAATACGGAAAAGGTGGTCTTCTTCTGCTTTTGTTAGGTCGATTTCCTCTAATTGATACTCAATATGAAAGTAAACCTTTTGCTGCAACTCTTGAATTAAATCATTTAATCCCTCTGCTAATGTTTTATTGCGTAGTGCAACAGGACGTAAATGTAAAAGCAGTGCGCGCATTTCAAGCTGTGTTTGCTGAACGATTTTTTCGACTTGCTCAAGCTGTCGCTTCGATTGCGGATTGTCCTCTTGTTCTGTTAACGCAGAGAGCAGCATGGACGCCGCAAAAAGCTGTTGTGATACAGAGTCATGTAATTCGCGAGCTAAACGCTGACGTTCTTCTATTAATCTTTCTTGGACAATTTTGTCATTTGTTTCTGCTTTTTCATTTGATAAACGTTGTAGCGCAGCTCGTTGTGATTCGATTAAAGCACCTGCCTCATTGATTGCTTTTTTCATTGAGCGGGAGACGCCGCGCTTTTTCAACGGTTTAAATTCTGGGTCAACCAATTTATTAATAGTGCGAGTTGTGGAGATTTCACGCGTTTTTGTTAAAGCGGACATCCATAGACTAATGAAGAAGGCCATTGTAAAAATTGCGCTGACAATAGTGAAAACAAGCGGTAGATCACCAAGTTTTTCATCGATAAAAAACCGCCAAACTTCCTCGGATGGCTCACCTAAAATAAAGATAAAAAAGCTAAAGCTCATTGATGCTAAAAGGGTGAAAAGTACAAGAATGCGAAAAATAAAGCCAATCATGCGCGCGTCACCTCCACATCACCAAGCCATGTTGAAACATTAATAACCAATAGTCGCTTATCATTAGGTTGCCCGTCTTCAAATTTTAAGCTTTCATTTATTAAGCGTTTAGGAAGTTCATGTAGACAGTTAGCCTCTCCGTATAATGTCGTATAGTGTAAGCGGATGGATACTTCATAAGGTACGATAATATGCACTTTACCAATTGCTTGTTGAATGGTAATAATTGATTTGCCTTCTGGTAGTATCGTTTGCGTTGTATCAACAACGACATCTCCGACAAAACGCTTTAATAAGACATCTTCCCATTTATATGGTTCTAAAGCTGTAGGTGTAGTGCCGATTAATTGATTTTTCGTTGTTGAGGAAGTCCATCCTTGATTGGTCACTTCAATCGTTACTTCCTCTTTTGTTATCTGTTTATAAATCAAATAGCCAATGAGAACAATGAAATATAGTCGTAAACTCCATAAAGTGAAAAGGGCGATGAGAATAAATAGAGCACCCATCCATAATAGAAATTTACGTTGTTTGTTCATGCCGTAATAAAGAGAAACACCACCAATGAATAAGATAAAAACATTTCCATTATGAAATAGTGAGAGCTCTATCAGCATGATAAGTACTAGACCTAGCAAGAAAAAAGTAAATTGATCGGTAGTGAGCCGTTTCATATAGGTAGCCTCCTTTCAAAGTTTTACCTTGATTCAACGTATGTGCATACATCAGCTGAATCAAGATAAAAGGGAGAGGATATGTACCCTCTCCATTTATGGCTATTCTACTATAGCATGATTTTGTGGTTCTTCGTTAGTTGTAATTAATTTTTGTTCTTTTTCAAGCTTAGCCAGTCGTGATTCAAATGTTGTCACTTCATATTTATGGTCAATTTTTGTGGCAATATCATCGAAATAGCTTGATAATTCTTCGAAATTGCTTGTATCCTGATTATGCAAAACTTTATCCATTTGGTGATGTGCATGTACTACATTTTCCTTGCCCATTAATTGTAATTGGCGCACTTTCATATCTTTAATTTTATGTTTCATCGTTTCAAATTTGCGTTCTAATTCAAAGTATTCTGCCGCGCATACATCGATGCTAGAAAGCAAGCCAACTTTGCGTGTTGTATATGCCTCTACCTCACCTTGTGCAAAGACGATTAAATCGTTTTCATCACTAACTGATGCAAGTTTTAATTGATGTTCGCGTTTTGCTAGCATTGCTTCTGTTTCTTTTAATTGTGCTTCAAGCTCTCTTTTTAATTGACCTTGACGCGTTAGTAATTTGCCTGTTTGTTCCGTTTGTTGCTCTGCTTGACGAATGTACTGATTTAAAAGGGAGATTGGATTTTTGCTCTCCTTTTTATCAAAGAAATCATGTAAGTCTGCCTGTAATTGATATTTAAAACGTGTGAATAAGTTTGTCATATTGGTTCTCTCCTCTTATTTAGATAATTTTGCCCATTCTTTTTCGAAATTAGTGAATGGGTCATCGCTTACTGTTGCTTCAACAATATTTGATTCTTTTTTCCAGTTTTTTGCGATGTAGTATAAAGCAACAATCGCAATTAAACCGATAAATGCTGGGATATTTGACGCGGCAGTAAGGAAACCGATTAATGCAACTGTCCCACTCATAATTTTGCCGAACACCGATGTCGATTTTGTGTAGTAGTGTAAACCTGCTGCGACAAGTAAACCTGAGAATAGTAAACCAATCATCGGTCCAAGTAATGATAGAGCAATGATAAAGGCGATGGCGCCTCCGATAAAGTAAAGAAATTTTTTCATTTTGTTGTCCTCCTTTTGTTGATACCTTTATGTTAAAGGAAATTCACATTTTGGATAACGACCTGTAAATGTATCTTTGTCTAGGTCTCGAGGCTGAGGAGGAGTAGGACTGGTTTTAGTGAAGAAAGTTTGAATCCGTTTTATGACGTTAGTGCTCTAAAATAACAACGGCTAAGGAGCAATGCAGCAAAGTGACCATTACACACTTGTTATCCATTGAATTAAGATAAATAACAATAGAAAGCATAATTAAAGTAGTGTATAATGCTTTGTGGAGAGTTTTCTCATGAGATAGGTAATGGAGGAGGTTGGTTTAACGATGACATGGGCATGGATTCTTGGAATTATTGTTGCTTTAGTTGCTGGGGTGGCATTAGGCTTCTTCCTTGCGCGTCAATATATGATGAAGTACTTGAAAGAAAATCCACCGATAAATGAACAAATGATTCGTGTTATGATGGCTCAAATGGGACGTACACCGTCTGAAAAGCAAGTTCGCCAAATGATGGCACAGATGAATAAAGTACAAGGTAAATAATAGGAAGAGGGATGTCACGAGTGAAATTCGGGCATCTTTTTTTATTGTGGAAGAGAAACTTTGAAAAAGTGCAGCTAACAATATAATTGTTTGTTATAATTTGAGGGATCATACAAATAAAAGGAGGGATAAAATGATTGCTTTACCGCGTGAACACTCAATGAAAGAATATTTATTAGTAGCTGCCCTTCGTAGAGGCTTTCCAGAGTTTAAAGACGAGCTCATACGATTACAGCAGGGCATAGCTGGGGAACGCTATGTTGATCGCAGTTGGCACGATATGCAACTAAAGGAACGTTATTTTTTACTCCACAATTTCCAAACTTCTTCCCATCAAATAGATACAATCTTTCTTTGCGAGAAATTTCTTCTAATTGTAGAGATAAAAAATATTGCGGGACGTATCGATTTTAAGGAAACATGCCATCAATTTACACGTACACTTGAGGATGGCAGTACGCAAGGCTTTCGAAATCCACTCGACCAAGTGCGTCGCCACCAAAGAATGCTTCAGCAACTTATTCCCACACTTCCTGTTATGTATGTAATCGTCCTTGCCCATCCGAAAACAATTATTGGTCATCTACCTCAAAACGAACCCATTATTCATAGTAGCGGATTGGAGTTTTACATAAGGAAACTTCTTTCAACATACAAGCCGCAATGCACCCCAGAGGAACTTCATAATCTTCTAGATAAATTAATTCAAATGCAAGTGAGAAACAAGCCACAATTGAATATTGATAAATCAAAGGTGAGAAAAGGTGTGCTATGTCAGCGATGCAATTTTCAAGTACAAATGAAGTTTTATCATGGCGATTTCATCTGTCCAAAATGCTCTTTGAAAGATGATGGTAAGCTACTATATGAAGCATTAAATGACTATCACTTGTTGTTAGGCGAGTGGATTACCAATAAGAAGTTGAGAGAATTTCTAGGAATAACTTCACTCTATGCAGCAAGGCATTTACTGAAAAAATTAGATTTTTCTTTTGAAGGCGAGAACAAAGGAAGAAAATACTTGATTAAAATTAAAGAGGATAGGTGAGAAAAGCGCAGATACCGTGGGAAAAGCGCAAATAAATCAAGAAAAGCGCAGATATTGCGGGGAAAGCGCAAATAAATCAAGAAAAGCGCAGATATTGCGGGGAAACCGCAGATAAATTGAGAGAAAGCGCAGATATCGCGAGAAAAGCGCAGATAAATCGAGAGAATTCGCAGATATCTCAAGAAATTCGCAGATAAACCAAGAGAAAGCGCAGATATCGCGAGGAATTCGCAGATAAACCAAGAGAAAGCGCAGATATCGCGAGGAAAGCGCAGATAAATCAAGAGAAAGCGCAGATATCGCGAGGAAATCGCAAATAAATCAAGAAAAGCGCAGATATCCTGGGGGAAACCGCAGATAAATCATAAGAAAGCGCAGATAACCCAAAAAAAACCGCAAATACCTCAAGAAAAACATATCTCCCATCAAAAAACACAAATAATTCTCTAAATTCTATTCACAATTTGGTAAAATAATTGTGTACACATAGAAGGGGGAATTGGGATGACGAATGAAGTGGTGATTGTAAGTGCCGTGCGTACTGCGATAGGGGCTTTTCAGGGGACGTTAAAGGATGTACAAGCACAGCAATTAGGCAGTATTGTTATAAAGGAAGCAATCAAAAGAGCGAATATTGAGCCAGAATCTGTGGATGAGGTTATAATGGGTAACGTACTGGCAGCGGGATTAGGGCAAAATCCAGCGCGTCAAGCGGCATTAAAAGCTGGATTGCCTTATGTGGTGCCTGCGATGACGATTAATAAGGTGTGTGGCTCGGGATTGAAGGCTGTGCATTTAGCGGCGCAGGCCATTGCGCTTGGTGATGCGGAAATCGTTGTTGCGGGTGGCTTTGAAAATATGAGTCAAGCGCCATATGTGTTGAAAAATGCCCGTGAAGGCTTCCGCATGGGAGATCAAAAGGTTGTTGATACGATGATTCATGATGGGTTATGGTGTGCACAAAATGATTATCATATGGGAATTACAGCGGAAAACCTATGTGATAAATATGAAATCACACGTGAAGAGCAAGATGCCTTCGCCGCGCGCTCTCAAGCAAGAGCAGCACAGGCAATAACAGATGGCAAATTTGCAGATGAGATTGTACCTGTGGAAATTCCACAGCGCAAAGGAGAGCCAATTGTTTTCGCACATGATGAATATGTCAAGGCAAACACGACAGCGGAAAAGCTGGCAGCATTGCGCCCAGCATTTAAAAAGGATGGTTCCGTGACGGCAGGAAATGCCTCGGGTATTAATGATGGTGCAGCAGCACTTGTATTAATGACGAAGGAGCGTGCATTAGAATTAGGGTTGACGCCAATGGCAACAATCGTTTCCAATGCAAGTGTAGGCGTTGATCCACAAATAATGGGTGCCGGTCCGATTAAAGCGGTGCAAAAGGCTTTAGCGAAAGCTAATAAATCATTGCAGGACATCGATTTAATTGAAGCGAATGAGGCATTTGCGGCACAGGCTATTGCAGTTGACCGAGAGCTACAATTTGATCAGGATAAGCTGAATGTAAATGGTGGTGCCATTGCATTAGGGCATCCAATAGGTGCTAGTGGAGCGCGTATTTTAGTAACATTATTATATGAAATGCAAAAACGAGAGGCGACACTTGGTCTTGCTACATTATGTATTGGTGGCGGACAGGGAGTTGCAACGATAATCCAACGGTAGGTGAATGAAATGGCTAAAAAGAAAGTAGGCCAAAAGCAATCGGCACAGCCGAAACTTGCACAAGAAAAAGCGCCAACATTGCAAGATCAGCTTGGCGGTGATGTGCTAGCAAAACTAAAGGCAACAAAGCAGGCACTTGTTGATAAAGAGCAGGCTGCTGAAGAGGAACGACTAGCAAAGCTTGCATTTGAGCGTAAGCAACGCGAGAAAAATATGAGCTTTGAAGAATTACTAGAGCAGTACGGTGATAAAGGTTCAAAATTTTAAAGAGAGGGGATGTTAGAAAAGCTTTTCTGACATCCCTTTAATTTGTTTTAAAGTGACTTTTTTAATATGCACAATTATAGCAGCTATTAAAATAAAAAATAATGCACCAAAGCTATCAAGCAAAACATCTGAAAAAACACCTGTGCGACCAGGGGAAAAAGCTTGTCTTAGCTCATCGAGCGAAGCGACTAAAAACACTGTAGCAACCGCAAGTAGTGCAGGAAAGCGCCATGCTAGCTTACGATAAAATAAATAGAGAATGACGCCAACAATGCCAAAGCCAATAAAGTGAGTAGCCTTTCGAATTAAAAATTCAACAAAATAAAAATAGCCTCGTGATTCCACGGAAATAATTGTTCCCCAATAAGGAATTTTAAATAAGCTTAATGTTTCTTCAAAAGGCTGATCTGCTAATAAAACCCGCAGCTCTGGGACAATCGTTTGCTGCTGATAGCTCATGTTGGAAGAAAACGCAACGATTAAGAGGGCAGCAATAATGAGAAAAATATATTTTTTCATCGGTGCTCCGTGTAAATATCCTTCTTCAATTGCTCCTCAAGCTTATCGAGGGATGATAAATCTTTGATTGCATAATAAGCCTCGATATTTTCCAGTAATTGTTGTTGTGTGCTTGCACCGATTACAGTAGAAGCGATTGTCTTATGTTGTAAGTTGAAAGCTAATGCTAAACTATGTAATGAGTCGTATTGTTCCTCAAGGTTGGCTAATAATGTTTGCAGCTCTTCCTGTGAATAGCTCATATAGTTTTGCAAGCGAGTACGCCATTGTTTCGTTAATAAACCTTTGGCAATCGAGCCACGTGTTACGACGGAAACACCGTTTGTTGAAAGCGTTGAAAACCATTCATCTGCGCGGCGATCAAGCAAGTTATATTGCATCATATTGCTGAGTGCTTGTCCTTTTTCGGCAAATGGTGCAAAGACATTTGGGCGAATTGAAGAGATTCCGTAGGCACGGATAAGACCTTCTTGTTTTAATTGTTCGAATGTGTCAATAACTTCCTCAAAATTATCCTCTATTGTTCCCCCATGTAGCTGGTATAAATCAATATAATCCGTTTGCAGCCGTTGTAAGCTATCTTTTACAGCCTTTTTTATATAGCTAGGTGAAGCATCCCATGACCAGCCCTCTTGTCCTTTTTCAAAACGATTGCCGACTTTCGTCGCAAGAACTAGCTGATGACGATAAGGCTTTAAAATTTCACCAACAATTTGCTCATTTTCCCCGTGGTTATATAAATCTGCTGTATCAAAATAATTGATGCCTGCATCTAATGCCGCTTCTATAATAGGCTTCGCTTCATATACATTTGTTGGCAATGACATGCAGCCGAGGCTAAGCTCAGAAATTTCAATATTGCTTGTGCCTAAAGTTCTTTTTTTCATAAATTACACACCTTTCTCTCTATAATGTTACAATGAATTTATCATATGCGACAAGTGAGGCGAATAAGTTTTGAAGAAATTCGAAGAGAAAACCGTTGCATCACAGCCTATTTTTCAAGGGC
Source organism: Metasolibacillus meyeri (assembly GCF_003049505.1). Taxonomy (GTDB): domain Bacteria; phylum Bacillota; class Bacilli; order Bacillales_A; family Planococcaceae; genus Metasolibacillus; species Metasolibacillus meyeri. The sequence continues at coordinate 14,389 of NZ_PYWN01000066.1, read as the reverse complement.
GAGTAATTTCGTTGAAAGTAGATGATGTGCAGCTACCAAATGGTGAAGTGGCAAAAAGGGAAATCGTCAATCATCCTGGTGCAGTAGCAATATTAGCATTGACTGATGAGGGCAAACTATTAGTCGTTGAGCAATATCGCAAGGCATTGGAGCGCTCGATTGTAGAAATCCCAGCAGGCAAGCTAGAGCCAGGAGAAAAACCAGAGACAACAGCACGGAGAGAGCTTGAGGAGGAGACAGGCTACGCATGCGAAGAACTTACATATTTACAAACATTTGCGACCTCACCAGGCTTTGCAGATGAAGTCATTCATTTATTCGTAGCACGCAAGCTCACTCCCTTGCAAGAAAAGGCAGCGCTCGATGAAGATGAATTTGTGGAATTAATGGAAATAACATTAGAAGAAGCGGAAGCAATGATGGCAAGTGGCGCTATTTATGATGCGAAAACCGCATATGCCATCATGTGGTTGAAAAATCAAAAATAATGCATAAAAAATATCCGCATATCAGCCTTGGACTAGCATAAGTTGGTTGTAAAGGAGGCTTAAATTTGCGGACAAGCATTATAATACAATTAACAAGTATGATTGTCGTTGGCTTTCTAAGTGGGGTTGCCTGCTTTTATTTATTTAGCTTAGAGCAAGCCATTGCACTTATTCAATTGATGGACGGGCGTATATTACAGCAGCAGGCACCTAGTGTTATACAAACAATTTTGCCAGTCGTTTTTGCAATAGCAGTTGTCTTATTATTTGCCACACATCCTTTTTGCGCATTTGTAGCGAAATGGTTAATAGCGCTGCGAGCAACATTTTTAGGATTTAGCTCAATGTATTTGTTAACACAGCAAAAATCTTTACTCGCATATGGTATATGGTGGTTTCCTTTTCAGTTCATTTATTGTATTTTACTATTAATGATTTGTTTAGGTATTTCAACGCAAAGGCCGATGCGATTTGCGAAAAAGGGTACTGCGACATATAGACGAATGCTAGCTATTATCCTATTATTTGGTATAATTGCATTGTTTGAAATACTCGTCATATCATATGTGTTTGAATAGAGTAAACGAATCAAAATCATTAACTTGTCAGCTCTTTCGCTCATTTGGTATAATGAGAAGAGTTTAGGAGGGCGTCACATGGAGAGCCGTATTGATCGTATAAAAAAACAACTGCATAGTGCTAGCTATAAATTGACGCCACAGCGTGAAGCAACAGTGGCCGTTCTACTTGAACATGAGGAAGATCATTTAAGCGCAGAAGATGTTTTTTTGCTAGTAAAGGATAAAGCGCCTGAAATAGGCTTAGCGACTGTATACCGTACGTTAGAATTATTAACGGAGCTGAAAATTGTTGATAAAATCAATTTTGGCGACGGTGTATCTCGTTATGACCTTAGACAAGAAGGGGCTGCTCATTTCCACCATCATTTAGTTTGCATTGAATGTGGTGCAGTTGATGAAATTCAAGAAGATTTATTAGAAGATGTAGAAGCAATAGTAGAAAAGCGTTGGAATTTCATCATTAAAGACCATCGACTAACATTTCATGGAATTTGTTGGCGATGCCAAGGTAGTGAAGATTCAAATGACTAGAGAGCGGGTAGCACATGGGCTACTCGTTTTTCATTTTTCCAATGAAAGGAGTTTTCAAGATGAATGTATTTCAAGATGCCATTGCGGATTATATTCATTTTATCCGAGTGGAGCGTCAATTATCTGATAATACATTAGTGTCGTATGAGCGTGATTTAGTAAGTTATGCTACATTTATTCAAGAGCAGCAATTACCTTCATTTAATGAAGTTACACGTGCAATGATTTTGTTGCATTTAGAGGCGTTACGTGCGGCAGGTAAAACACCGCGCACAATTGCACGTCATATTTCATCCATCAGGTCGTTTCATCAATTTTTATTAAGGGAAAAAGTAACGACAACAGATCCAACTGTACATCTTGAAATGCCACAATTAGAGCAAAAGTTACCAAAGGTCCTTTCAATCCAAGAAATTGATGCACTCATTGCAGCGCCAAATTGCTCGAAGGCACAAGGTGTTCGCGATGTCGCGATGTTGGAGCTATTGTATGCGACAGGTATGCGTATTAGTGAGTTGATTGAGCTTGATATATCGAATATTCATCTAACGATGGGCTTTGTGCGCGTATTTGGTAAAGGTGGGAAGGAAAGAATTATTCCACTGGGCAATGGTGCGATTAAAGCATGCGAAAACTATTTAGGACGAGCACGTTATGAGCTGCAAGGAAAATATCCAAAAACTGACGCGTTATTTATTAATCGTAGAGGGAAAAGATTAACGAGACAAGGTTGCTGGAAGCTATTGAAGGAGCATGCACAGGCGGCAAATATTCAGCATGAGATGACGCCGCACGTATTGCGCCATTCTTTTGCTACACATTTAATTGAAAATGGAGCAGATTTGCGCGCGGTGCAGGAGATGCTTGGTCATTCAGATATTTCGACAACGCAAATTTACACACATGTGAGCAAAACGAGATTGTCTGAAGTCTATAAGCAATTTCACCCACGTGCATAAATCAAAATTTCAATGAGTAAGTAGACTGTCGATACAAAAAATTGCTTAACAATTTTAAAAATAAAAATTTCTACCGTCGGATGTCTGACCTTTATTTTTAAAATATTTTTGGTAAAATATATATATAGTGAAAAGGAGGTCGTGTAAAATGGAAGCGTTTAAAAAAATACATGTAATTGTAATGGATTCAGTAGGAATTGGTGAAGCACCTGATGCACATAAATTTGGTGATGTTGGATCGCATACTTTAGGTCATATTGCAGAAAAAATGAACGGTTTAAAAATGCCTACGATGGAAGGTCTAGGTTTAGCTAATATTCATGCGCTACAAGGCATAGCGACAGTAGATGAGCCGAAAGCATATTACGGTATGATGCAAGAGGCATCTGTAGGGAAAGATACGATGACAGGTCATTGGGAAATCATGGGCTTGAACATCGATAAGCCATTTAAAGTATACCCAGATGGCTTCCCACAGGAGCTAATCACACAATTAGAGGAACGTACAGGGCGTAAAGTATTATGCAACCAGCCTGCAAGTGGTACGGCGGTGATTGACGACTTTGGGCCGGAACATATGGAGACAGGGGCAATTATTGTTTATACGTCTGCTGACCCTGTGCTACAAATTGCAGCACATGAAGAAATTATTCCGTTAGACGAGCTGTATAAAATTTGCGAAATCGCACGTGAATTAACGCTGCAGCCTGAATATTTAGTAGGTCGTGTCATTGCACGTCCATTCGTTGGTGAACCTGGCAATTTCGAGCGTACATCGAATCGCCATGACTATGCATTGACACCATTTGGTCGCACAACAATGGCCGAAATGAAGGATGCGGGCTTGGATGTTATTGCGATTGGAAAGATTTCTGATATTTTCAATGGCGATGGTGTAACAGAATCAATCCGCACGAAAAATAATACAGATGGCATGGATAAAATGGTCGAAGTTGTACAGCGTGATTTCCATGGTATGAGCTTTTTAAATTTAGTTGATTTCGACGCAAACTTTGGTCACCGTCGCGATCCAATTGGCTATGGTGAGGCATTAGAAGAATTCGACCGTCGCTTGCCAGAAGTGTTGTCAAAGCTTGGAGAAGATGATTTATTAATCATTACAGCAGATCATGGCAATGACCCAACATTCCCAGGTACGGACCATACGCGTGAATATGTGCCATTAATCGTTTATTCACCGCGCTTTGCTGCTGGAGCAGAGCTACCATTACGTGAAACATTTGCAGACATTGCAGCAACGATTGCGGACAATTTTAATATTGCAGCACCTGCATTTGGTACAAGCTTTTTACAGCAATTGAAATAAATCAAACATTTATTAAATATGCTTGTCAGGAGGGAAAATAAATGAATACAGTATCAATTATTGAAAAGAAAAAATTGAATCAGCCTTTAACGAAGGATGAGATAAATTATATTATCGAAGGATATACAAAGGGTGACATACCCGATTATCAAATTGCTGCTTTATTAATGGCTATACGCTTAAATGGCATGTCAGATGATGAAACTTTTTATTTAACTGAGGCGATGATTAATTCGGGAGATAGAATTGATTTATCCAGTATAGAAGGCTTTAAAGTTGATAAACATTCTACAGGAGGAGTAGGCGATAAAGTCACGCTAATGGTTGCACCAATTTTAGCAGCACTTGAAATACCTGTAGCTAAATTTAGCGGTCGAGGTCTAGGGATTACAGGTGGAACGGTCGATAAGCTAGAATCCATCCAAGGATTTAATGTGGAGCTATCTGAGGAAGAATTTATTCATAATGTGAATAAATACGGTGTTGCGGTATCAGGTCAATCGAAGGATTTATGCCCTGCGGATAAAAAGCTATATGCTTTAAGAGATGTTACTGGCACAGTTGACTCTACTACACTAATCGCAAGCTCTATCATGAGTAAGAAAATTGCAAGTGGTTCGGATGGTATCGTTTTAGATGTGAAATATGGTAATGGCGCATTCATGAAAACGAAAGAGGACGCAAAAGTTCTAGCAGAGCAAATGGCGAAGATCGGTAATGCCTTTGGAAGAGATGTTCAATATGAATTAAGTGATATGAATAATCCTTTGGGGTATGCAATTGGTAATAAAATCGAAGTATTAGAAGTACAAGAATTGCTAAGCCATCATATTAAGAACAATACGGATTTGTATGATAAATCATTAGAAATAGCAGCTAAAATGTATAGTATGGCGACAAAAGAGTCACTCGAAAACTCACTGCAAAAAGTAAAAGAAGTATGTGATAACAAAAAAGCATTAGCGAAATTTAATGAATGGATCGCTTCTCAAGGTGGCGCTGTTGAGGATATTGCATTTCCAAAAGTAAAAAATGTCTATAAACAAAACAGTCATAAATCAGGAGTAATCAAATCTGTTAATGCTAAAATGATCGGGGAAATTTCTGTAGAGCTCGGGGCAGGAAGAAAAACAAAGGAATCTTTATTAGATTATGATGCTTATATCATTTTGCATAAAAAGCAAGGAGATTCTATCGTAGAAGGGGATTTATTAGTTGAATTAGGCTTTAATAACGATATTGATTATAAAGCCCAATTAGAAAAAGCCTTATCTGCATTTGAAATCGAATAAAAAGAAAAATAGTCACTAATCACGCTGATTGGTGACTATTTTCATGACATATTAGCGAATAAATTTATCATAGAACCGTTTAAGGATTGTTCCTAGCTGCTCGCGATTGGCATATTTCTCAGGGTCTTTGCCATTTAATAAGCCTTGTTTTTCAGCCCACTTCCATGCCTCTGCATGTGAACTAGATGCTTGACGAGGATGAATTTTATTCTCCTTGTTGTGTAGCTCAGAAGTCAGCTTATTAATTTTTGCATCTTGCGCGGCAATTAATTGTTTAAGTTCATTATATTGTGACATCGTTAAACCCCCATTTCCATCATTTAAATGAATATATTTCATGGCATCCACTGCATTCGGTTGACCTATTTTCCATTCGCCATTATGTATTTCAAAATGTAAATGTATCCCATAGGAGCGCCCCGTATTGCCCATAATGCCAATTTGTTCACCTTGCTTCACTCTTTGGCCAACCTTTACACAATAGGAATCAAGATGCGCATAATTCGTCTCCATCCTTTTTCCATTCAGCGTATGTCTAAGCATGACGACATTTCCATAAGTGCTTAATGGCTGTGCTTTGATCACAACACCATCAGCACTCGCATAAATAGGCACTTTACCAGTGGAGGCTAAGTCAACACCTTGATGCCATTCTCTATTGCCAGCAATCGTGCGCCAGCCAAAAGGAGAGGTAAGTCTCACATTGTCTTTTACGGGACAAATAAAATTTGCCATCTAGTCAATCTCCTCCCTCATTCAAGTAAGTGCCATAAACATAAAACATCAAGTCATCATTTGTTTCTAATAATTTCTTAACTGTCATTAATGCTTCATCTACTAATAAAGAAAATGTTTCGAATGAAATCAAGTATCGTAAGTATGAAAAGCGTTGAATAAATAAATCGTAGACATAGCGTAATTTAACTTGTCCTGTGCCTTGCCCTAAATATTTTTCTGCTTCTATACATGCGTAAATCAACCATTCCACAATCTTGCCATATAACTTATCTTTAATTGAAGTAGGAAATTTAAAAATAGCAACTGCAAGTAAAAGAAAGCCTACAATAAATAAAGCAGCTAATGTCCAGTATTCAATTAAAAAATTAAGCATTAAATTCATCAGTATCCTCCGTTGTTTTCATCATTTTCTATGTTCGTGTAATTTTTTTCATCTTTCATATCATCATCAGATTTGCGATTCACGATTGCTGAAGCGGTTTTCACAGTAAATATCCCTGCTACTACAGTGGCGAAAGGTATGTCCAACACGCGTATCAGCTGGATATATGTAGCGGATAACTCAAATCCTAAAAACATACCGACAATGACGACTACTAAGCCAATGCCGATTCCACCAAATAAAACGGCTGACATTAAAAGTACGATAAAATCTTGCTGTGATAAGCCATCCGTATCATTTTTCCAAAAGTAAATGCGACCATTTTTATCAACAGGAGCCTTCATTTTCTGTTTAACCAAACTGTATCACTTCCTTTTATAGCCCAAGCTTAAACAGGATATATGCACCTAAAACCGTCATCGGTAATCCGATTACCCATAAAAGATATTTCCTAATCACTTCATTGAAAGATAGCTTGCCATTTTCTAATAACATCATCTACACGTTTGCCAATTGCCTTTACATCTTTGCGTAATTCGTCTTGTGTCATATTTAACTTAGTCAAATTGACATTAATATTGTTCAACGTTTCGTTTGTGCTATCGAGCTGTGTCTGTTGCATTTTATTCAACTCTTGTTGCTGCTCTGATACAATGGTTAGCCTAAATAATAGTTCATTATTTTCCTCTAGCCTTTCTGTACGTTTTTTCAAGTCTTTCAACTCCGTTTCCGTCGAAGCTACTCTTTCACGAATTCGTTCATCCACTAAATCACCAACTTTGCTGTATAAATAAAAAAGAGAGCTAGGGTGAACTAGCTCTAAATAAAGAAGGATTATAAAAAATCATATCTAATCATATGCATCTAACTCCACGTTAGAATCGTTTTTTATTTCCTATTTGTACTAATATGTCTAAGAATCATAATAATTCTTGTATTTAATATGTAAAGACAATGTTTCTAGTTCATTTATACTTCTAATAAATGAATGTCTTCAAAAATTTCACAGAATCGATTATATAAACTTGCTTTAGCACCAGAAAGCTCTAAATCACAATTTAACACAATCTCCTGTACACACTTTAGCATATCGATTTTACTTTCTGTCTCTTCAATAATAAAATCTTCATTCATCAAAAGGGCAATTTGGTTTTTTACATCAATTTCTACCTCTGCATTAGGAAAAACAACTAGCTCCACTTCTTCATTGTCAATTAATTTTTTCTCTGTCACAGCTAAACCATCATCATTTTTTAATGCATATTCATCTATAATCATTAAGCGCTCTTTTTTAATAAGCTCTTGCTGCTCGTCAAGTAAATTGATAAACCTAGTGCGCATGCGTGATTCTTTGCTTTTTAAAGACAAATTAAATAAAAAAGATTGCAGCTCTGCAATTTCGTAATTTTTAATGATCATAATAATCTCCCTTTATATAATATATGTATAAGCGCCACCTTTAGCGCCGACTTGAATCATAGCATACGTATTGTTCACCATCAGAATACGTGGTTCAATCACTGTAGGTAAGTCCTCATCAACCCAAGTTGGAATCATAATTTCTGTAAGAACGATTTTTCTACTAACAAATAGTTCAGTAACAATTTGTGAGACTGCTTTAATATCAATTTCAGTTGCAATTTGATGAACAGCTTTCGCATCAATTTCAGTAGGAACTGCATCAATGTATTTCACGTAAATTTCTGCATCATGCTCAGATTGTTCGTCTACGATTACGGAAATCGATGTTTCGATATAAGGCTTGCTCACGATAATCTCAGCCATTGTATCAGATTTAATATTAGGTTCAATTTCTACCCAAATATCATCTCTATATTTCACTTCAATTTCAGCTTCAATCTTTGGTTTTGTAACATGAATAACGGTTTGTAAATTTCGTTCATTTGTAACTCGTGGTGTAATTTCGATAGGCATTGCATCTTTGTTAATAAAGATTTCAACAGGAACAATTGAAGTCCAAATATCAAGCGCTTCAATCTCAACAAAAATATGATTTTCATTGCGTATTGGAACAATAATTTCTGCTTCAATAGAAGGCACTGTTACTGTAATCCCAGCTTCAATCTTAGAGTCATCATGAATAATTGGTGTAATCTCAACAGGAATAGAAGGCTTGCTAACCGTAATTTCCGTAATCACGAGTGATTTATCCATTGGTCTTGGTGTAATTTCAGTAAGAATAGCATTCACATATTTTATATAGATTTCACTATCTACATAAGGTTTAGTAATTGTTATTTCAACATCTTTTATGCGCTCTTCAGAAACCCTAGAGTTGATTTCAGTTACAACCTCATTGCCTTTCCGAATAGACGCTATAATCTCCGTATTGACATAAGGTTTAGTAACAATGATTTCCGTTAAAATATCTGAATCTAAAGGAACTTCCACTCTATGAACATAGATTTCTGTTTCAATTCGTTTAAAACCATAGTCTGAATGAACAGTGATTTCCGTTTCTACAGTTGACTCATTAGCGTTATAAATAAAAATTTCAGTTAAATGCTGGCTTCGACCTTGAGAAAATATTCTCGAATCATAATATTTAACAATAAGCTCAGGCGGTTTATTCGTTTCTCTCGTATAAAATGTTGTTTGACCAAACTCGGTTTCATTGGACAAGCGAATAATAAAGCCATTATTTATTTTCCTCAAAGCAACCCAATCTTTTACAATATCCAAAACGTCAAATTCAATGTAGCCTGCTTGTTCATTGTTTATGAAATCAGACGATATTAAATCAATCGGATTAGGCCTATTTAAGCTTGTGATATTGTATTCTTGCCATGTACTATCTGCATTAAGAATTTCAATTTTTAAATGACTAGGGGAAGCTCCGCGATAATACAGGCGTAGATACGTTTCTTTTAAAACATAAGATGGGTTAATTGAAGATAAATCAAATTGCACAAATGAACGCCATATATCATTAGCAGTTCTGCCAACAACCATAGATGAATTGGCACCATAGTTGATTGATTCAAATGCAGGTGCTTCTCTAGTAGCAGCATCTTGAGTAGGGTTAAAAACATCTGTAACAATAGGGGGCTGCTGTACCTCGTATAAAGCCCACATTCTATTATGAGGGGGAACTTCAAGCTCAGCGAACATATTGTTATAGCCAATTGGTTGAATTTCTGTCAGTACGTCAGAATTGCCACGATACATAATATTTAGATAGGTTTCCCTATCATTTACTCTTAACGCACGAGGAATTAATTCAGCGCAAGTATCGCTATCTCTTACTAGTCGAGGAATAATTTCTATAGGTTTGTCTTGATAGCCTGCACCAATTAAAGAATACTTGGCTTTCATGCTGTTATTTGGATTGACCGTAATTTCAGCTATTGCATCAACATCCTCTTGATAAATCGCAAAAATTTCAGTATTAATTATACTGTCTTCATAGGAAGGAATGCTAATCTCTGTAAAGCGTATAGATTCTTCCTTATTGCTAGAGGAAATTTGCGTGTCTGTTTCAAAATTGTTGTCCTCCATAAATTCACTTCCTTATCACATTGTATTGTGATTAGGCTTTGTCTGCTCTCACGATAATGTCAAACGAGCCATTTGCGTCAGGCGTTGCACCTAATTCAGTTTTTAATCGAATGAAGAATGACATTTCTTCATTGTTTTTCAGCACACCATTTAGCCTTAAATCAGGCTGAGATGTGAAAGGAGAAAGGCTTGTACTAAACTCACATGTCATGCCAGTAGGGAAGTTTGCTGTATTAGCGTACAAATGTACATTTTTAACATCATAGCCATATTGGTTTTTCAAAATAACTTCATGCTCAATTGTCGTTTGCCCAGCGATAATCACACCGAAATCAAGATATTGTAGAATTTCACCAATCTCACTTGAATAATATTGACCATAAACATCTTTAAACATCAGGCCTGAATAGGTGCCAATAAATTGAGTTGACCAATAATCAGTAGTACCGAAGAAATCTTGGAATTCCACTTTGATTGTATTCCAGCCATCAATATGAATATCTTTACTACTAATCGCCAATTCAATATTTTGAGGGGATTCACCAAGTTTAGTGAAGCTACCATCAGCAGGGTGGTAATGTCTATTATTTAACAGCACTCTATATTGAACACGCGTTAAATCAGCATCACTTAAAAAGCCTTTCAGAATATTTCCATTTAGCGCTATATCAATTTTAGCGGTTGTATTTAAAATATATAAACTTGTCTCTGAAACAGTTGTTGTATGACGTGGAAGATAGTCTTGATATGAAACATTTTCAACAACTGAAACAATTGTGTCACGAGGATTGTCTTTTAAAAACACGCCAATATTGAGGTGTTTTTTATTCCAAGTTCGCCATTGTTTATCCGTAATCGCATTCAGCTCACTATGCTTCATACCATTTGCTGAGATTGCCTGCTCCGTTGAAGTATCCTTCACAATAAAAGTTTCACTCTCTTTATCCCAAACATACCATGTACTTGTGTCAGCATCCGTCACAAAATAACGCGCCTCATCGCGATAGGATTGAGAAATATCAGTTGCAATAACACTATCTAAATAGCCATACAAATGTTTAGGATTGACCAATTTAATAAATTGAGGTTTTGGTACAGCCGTCATTTCAAGTGTTCTCTGAGCCGTTTCAGGTGCTTCATCAGTCCATGTGACAACCTCAAAATCACCCTCTAATTCATCAACAGGTGACCAATTCGCTTCTAAGATTAAATCAGCTTCATTTACAGTTTCATCATCTGTGTAATAAAGAACTTCAACTTCATCACCAAATTCGTCGTAAATGTTGAATGGTTCAGTCGTTGTTGATACGATAATGTCTTCTGTAGATTCTGTGTAGGCTATGACAGTAGGTAGTTCACCAATGTAATCGTAGACACTATATGGGTCAACACCTGTTTCTACAACGATTTGTGAAGCGTCTGAATCTGTGTAGTAAATGACTTGTGCGTTATCACCTAGTAATTCTTTGGCTGTGAATGGTTCTTTATTGAGTACGACAGATGCATACTGCTTATCCTCAAAATCAGACCACATAACAATTGATTTATTTCCTGATAGTTCTTGCCATTGTGCTTCTGTGATATGGTTTAGGTTGTTCATACCGTATTGGATGAAGTTTTCTTCGGTTGGTGTTGTTGTTTGCCATATAGTACCGTTGTGGTATTTGTATTGTGCGTTGTGTTGGACTAGATGTTTGTCAGGGATAGGGGATATTAATCTGTCGTAGATTTCAATTTGATCTAATTCACCTTTAAAGTAAAATTGATTAAACGAAATTTCTCTTCCTATAACAGTGTTGCTATTACTAACTGCTTGCGATTCATCTGCTCCATTTGTCGAGATTATTAACGCTAAATTTAAATACATTTTAATAGAATCTGAATTTTTTAAACCATCATCTGTGATTAAAATATCATGATAATTATTGATGATAAATCTATCAAATGGTATGTGTACTTGTATAGCAGTAGAAGCATTAAAGTATACTTGATATATTAAACCATTTGGATGCCAAACTATTCTAAATCCTTTGTATTGAGTGCTGTTCACATTACTCAATAATATTTGAGATGTTGTTGGAATAGATTGAGGTTTAAATCTAAATCTGATACTTTTCTCTCCTAGGGGAATAATGCTGCCATTCATTTGAATATATTGATTGCTTCCATTAAATGACATGGCATTACCTTTTCCATTCCAACCTGTCACACGAGTAGGTGAGTTATACAATGTACCTGTATAGCCTCCAATAGAATCCATCACATTTCCACTAGGTTCATCAAAGCCAATAAATGCTTTACCATATTTACTTAAATTATCTTTACTATTAGCCATTGTATTGACCTCCAATATTTTTCCATAATAAAAGGACAACCATGTTAATCGTTGTCCTCAATGAATGCTGTTTTAAAATTATTGCTGATAGGAATAGTGAACAAGTTACCTGCTCCTAAAGGAGATTTGTTATTGTTTACAATCTCATATTCAGTTGAAACTCTTGTTAAATCAATGGGTGGTCTATCAATTGCTGAATCAATTTCATGGATAACTCCACCTTGAGCTAACAATGTATTTTCATTGGTATTAGGAATTTCTTTTACACGAGTTGAAGTAGGTGATAGAACAAGGTTTTTGTTTGATTCTGATTTAACTGCTAAACGCTTTTGGTCAAAATCGGAAGGAAATAAAACTTTATTGTAGATTTGTAAGTCATCAATTTGACCATTATAGTAGTAGGTGGCAGTAGACAGTGGTTTACCTAGTCGAAGGTTTCCTGAATGATTTCCTGATTCATTTCCTATTGCTCTAAATTTATATTCATCATTGCCAATTTTAATATACACGATACTATCTTTTTGACCATCCCAATTAAAATGAAATTCTGTCCATTTTCCATCGTTGTAAAATTTATTGATGTCAGTAAGAACTACAATTGGTGAGCCACTAGAAAAATATACGTTAAAACCGGTTGCTCCATTAATAAAAACCATAATTCCATGTCCTCCACTAGCACTTGATGTACATAATAACATATGTGCTGTATTTACATTGCTAGGTTGGATAGTATGACGAAACTTGAATTTAATAGTTTTTTCTCCATTGGAGATAATTTTGTTGTTAAAATCTATATACTGATTACTTCCATTAAAACTCATAGCAGAATCTTTGCCATTCCAGCCTGATGTTCTAGTTGCACCTGTAGCTGTGCCTACATAATCATTACCTAACTTATCATAAACATTTCCACTAGCTTCATCAAAACCAAACCATGCGACACCATATTGCGCCATTAACTGTTCTGTAGTTGCCATATTAATTCACCTCTCTTTTATAGCCATATAAGATATTACCTATAGTTGTTCTAATCTCCTCATTGTTACTTAGAATCTCTAATTTAATAGTCATATAATGCCCTTCTATTAAATTAAATATCCTTTTAGAGTTTTGTGTCCAATCAGTTTGATTTCTTATCTCACCTATATTAGTAAAATTAATTCCATCAGTGGAACCTAAGATATTAACATCTTTGATTGCTGAGGTTGGTTCATCTGAATTGCGTGATGTTATAGCTACACAGTTTATTAACTTTTTAGTACCATAATGTATTTGAATATATTCACTCACATTATTAGTGGATGTCATGAAGCAATCATCTTTATTAATACTAGTTCCATTGAAGGCTTTAAATGGTGCATAATTAGCACTTTGTGAAGAACTAGAACTTGCAATAAGCGGAGGTGGTGTTGTATTAGATGTCATATTCGTATAATACCACGTATATATATGCTCAAAATTATCTTCTTTAATCTCTCGTATATTCAAAGTATTTATTTTTTCAATTTCTTGTGTAAACACCTTACTATTCACATTATCAAAAGGTAATTCGTTTACGTAGTTAAGCTTACTAAAAGGAGCATCTAATTGAATCTCTTTTCCTTGTTCAATACCATGTAAAATCATGTTTTTAGGAGAGTTGTTTGGTAGGTGGATTAGGGTATTATCCAACAAGGAGTAATATTTCATATTAATTGGATTATTAATTATTAGTCTTTCACCCTCATAAAACAATTTCATTTGATTTACGCCAAAAATAGAGGTCGCAAAACCATTGTTTTTAGTTACATATAGTCTATAATAAGTAAAAGATTGAGGATTTTTTATTTCGAAATTTTTTTCTTCCAACTTTGCAGTCCATAAGACACCAATCCTTTTATCTATAGTCCCCCATATTGAATTATCATCTGACCCTTGAAGTTCCCATTCAGTAGGAGCAACAGGTAAGTCATCATTATTAAGATTCCTCGAAGTAACTGAGTAACTAACAACTTTACAAGCCCTTATCGACCTATATCCAATATACTGTGGTAAAGGGGAGTTAGATGTGAAGTTTTGAGTTGTATTATTATTAAAAGCATAAAAATATTCACTTGTAGTTGCCCATTTCGAGCTACCAAATGTTTCTCCACTAGGCTGATTGGTTGAAGTCATAGCAGGAATTAAATTTTTTCTCATATAGTTTTCTCCTTGTATATTATATTTAAGGTTTTTATCTCTCGATGTTTTATAGGATG
>NZ_PYWN01000065.1 GCF_003049505.1 Metasolibacillus meyeri | reverse complement strand
TCCACTCACTATTTTGAAGTGGGGGTCTTACAGCCTGTTAATACGGGATAAATTAACTTTGAAACAGTTTCTTTGCGCAAAATGTCGAGTTTTTGGTATTTGTTAGAGACAGATGAATTAAGATAAAGTGAACGGTCAATCAGTGGGGCTTTTCTCATCTCCCACTGATTGGTAGTTTCATTAATCGAGCTTTAAACAATTCGTTTTTTAAATCGAGATATTACAGCTTGTTCATACAGAATAAAATGTCGGGAAAGACTTGTGTTCTTTTCTAGCAGAAGGGGGGATGACATGCATTTTAATGGGCAAAAAATTATTCCTGCTGCACGTACTGTGAAGCAGTTTGATGAAATTTTGAATAGCTCTTTTGAGTATATCGTGTTGTTAGAAGTACATATTAGCTTATTGCTGTCTTTGAAGCGAGAGGCAGATCGCTTTGGTAAAAAGCTAATTATACATGCAGATTTAATCCATGGCTTGAAAACAGATAATTTCGCTGCTGATTTTTTATGTAATGATATTCGACCAGCAGGGATTATTTCCACACGTTCTAATGTGCTGATTAAGGCAAAGTCGCGCGGTATTATCGCGATTCAACGCGTCTTTTTAATCGATACTATTGCGTTAGAGAAAAGCTATACGATGATAGAGACGGCACAGCCTGATTATATTGAATTATTGCCAGGAATTATTCCATCAATGATTGAGGAAATTTATGAGCGCACACAAACACCTGTTATTACAGGTGGCTTAATACGATCTACTGACCATATTGAGCAAGCAATTTCAGCTGGTGCAATTGCTATTACGACATCTGATAAAAAGTTATGGGAAAATTTCAAAAAATAAGTTGACTATTGTCGATTTTTTATCTAGAATGGATACAAGTTCATAGAAGCGTGGTTAGGAAAAGGGACCCACATTTATTCATCTGCAAAAATTTTTGCAGGCTGTTTAAGTGTGGGTCTTTTTTGCGTCCTTGCTTAATAAAAATTAACTAAAGGGGGATATAAGATGTCTACATTTACAGCTGAACTTATTGGTACGATGATTCTTATTTTGTTTGGTGGTGGTGTTGTGGCAGGCGCATTGCTGTACAAATCAAAAGGTAATGGCGGTGGCTGGGTTGTAATTACATTCGCATGGGGCTTAGCAGTAGCGATGGCTGCCTATGCAGTAGGAGGAATTAGTGGGGCACATTTAAACCCAGCGTTAACGATTGCCTTGGCAACCATTGGGAGTTTCCCTTGGGCAGATGTACCAGCCTATATTGTGGCACAAATGATTGGTGCGTTTTTAGGTGCAACATTAGTGTATTTCATGTATTTACCACATTGGAAAGGTACGGAAGACTCGGATGCAAAGCTTGCTGTATTCTCGACGATGCCCGCAATTAAGCATCCATTATCGAACTTAATTTCAGAAATAATCGGTACTTTTATGCTTGTGTTAGGTATTTTAGCATTAGGTACAAACACAATTACGGATGGTTTGAATCCATTTTTAGTAGGTATGTTAATCGTTGTAATTGGTATGGCACTTGGAGGACCAACTGGTTATGCAATTAATCCAGCACGTGATTTAGGCCCACGTATCGCACACTTTTTATTACCGATTCCGGGCAAGCGTGATTCAGGTTGGTCTTATGCATGGGTGCCTGTAGTTGGTCCAATTATTGGAGGCGCTTTCGGTGCACTATTTTTCCAACAAATTTTTGAAGGTAAAAACAGCGTAGCGTTTTGGGTTTTAGCAGTTGTAATTGCAGCAATTTTCATCGGTGCACAAGCAACGGTAAAAAATGTACGCGATTAATGTATAATAAATATTAGCTAAGTTCAGAAAATGCTAACGAAATCATCTATTAAAGAGGAATGCTTTCTTTTAGATTAAGATAAAATTGGAGGTAATTTTAATGACAGAGAAAAAATATATTTTAGCTTTAGACCAAGGTACGACAAGTTCACGTGCGATTTTGTTTGATGAAAACGGTAACATCGTACACACTGCACAGCAGGAGTTCCAGCAGCATTTCCCACAAGCAGGTTGGGTAGAGCATCATGCAGAGGAAATTTGGTCTTCTATTTTATCATGTATTGCAACTGTGTTATCTGAAAAGGGCGTTGATTCAAAGCAAATTGCAGGAGTTGGTATTACAAATCAACGTGAAACGACAGTTGTTTGGAATAAGCATACAGGCAAGCCGGTTTACAATGCGATTGTATGGCAGTCACGCCAGACGAATGCGATTTGTGAGGAGTTGCGAGAAAACGGTTACAACGATTTGTTCCGCGATAAAACAGGTTTATTAATCGATGCGTATTTCTCTGGCACAAAGGTGAAATGGATTTTAGACAATGTGGATGGTGCTCGTGCGCAAGCGGAGGCAGGCGATTTATTATTCGGCACAATTGATACATGGCTTATTTGGAAGTTATCTGGTGGTAAAGTGCATGTAACCGATTACTCGAATGCTTCACGTACATTAATGTACAATATTTATGATTTAAAGTGGGATGAAGAATTGCTGGATATTTTAAATGTACCAGCAGCAATGCTACCAGATGTGCGTCCTTCATCTGAGGTGTACGGTTATACAGAGGAATCTTTATTCTTCGGTGCTTCTGTACCAATTGCCGGCGCAGCAGGTGACCAACAGGCTGCATTATTCGGTCAGGCATGCTTTGAGGAAGGTATGGTGAAAAATACGTACGGCACAGGCTGCTTTATGTTAATGAACACAGGCGAAAAAGCGGTAAAATCAAATAATGGTTTATTAACAACACTGGCATGGGGCTTAGATGGTAAAGTCACATATGCGTTAGAAGGCAGCATTTTCGTTGCAGGCTCTGCGATTCAATGGTTGCGCGATGGCTTGCGCATGTTCCGCTCGGCTGAAGAGTCAGAGCAATATGCACAGCGTGTGGAATCAACAGAAGGTGTTTATGTTGTACCTGCATTCGTAGGTTTAGGGACACCATATTGGGATTCAGATGTGCGTGGTGCTGTGTTTGGCTTAACGCGCGGTACATCAAAGGAGCATTTTGTACGTGCGACACTTGAGTCATTGGCCTACCAAACGAAGGATGTATTAACTGCGATGGAAGTAGATGCGAATATTCCATTAGCGAAGCTACGTGTTGATGGTGGGGCTGTAGCAAACAACTTCTTAATGCAATTCCAAGCAGATTTATTAAATGTACCTGTAGATCGTCCTGTCATTAATGAAACAACAGCTTTAGGCGCGGCATATTTAGCAGGTCTTGCAGTAGGTTACTGGCAATCAACAGAGGAAATCGGCAAGTACTGGAATTTAGACCGTCAATTCACACCAGATATGGATGAGGAACATCGTGAAAATATTTATGGTGGCTGGAAAAAAGCTGTAACGGCAGCGCAAGCTTTTAAATAAAAAATAGTGCTAAGAATGTAGGTATTTGCCTGCGTTCTTAGCACTTTTTATTTTGAAGAGAGGCATAAGGGACTTGAAAAAAATCTGGACGTCACTATGCCTCAGCGTAATTAATGAATTCGCCGATATAATTAGAAAAGCGCAGATATATCAAGGAAAACGCCGATATAATTAAAAAAGCGCAGATATCTCACAGAAAAGCACCGATATAGTCAGAAAACCTCCCATATATTTTCACTCACATGAAGAAATCAAGACAAAAAATGCCCAACTAACAACCCAACACCTAGTAAAAAAACAAAAAATGTATTTGTTTGTGCTGTATATTTCATGGCAGGCATCACATCTTTAGGTGCTTTATGCGCTCTAAATACGGTAATAGCCTTTAAAGGCATTGGTAGGCTCAATACGATGAGCAGCCCCCATTCAGAAATATCATCAATAATAATAAGCCCAATAATCCATAAATAAGAAACGATGAAAAATAGCGATAAAATCGTGATAGCACGTTCACGGCCCACTATAATCGCCATCGTTTTACGGCCACCTTCCGTGTCACCAACAATGTCACGAATATTATTAGCAAGCATAATGCCACCTACTAAAATCATGCTAGGAATCGACAGCAAAACTGCTTCCCATGTCACAGTGCCCGTTTGAATAAAGAAGGCAATCAAGACAATGCCCATTCCCATTACAGCACCTGAAACAAGTTCTCCAAAAGGTGTATAGGCAATTGGGATAGGTCCCCCTGTATATAAATACCCGATTAACATGCAAATAAGCCCGACAACTGCGAGCCACCAAGAAGATGCGGCACAAATATAAATGCCAAGTAATAGTGCAATGCCATAAAAGCTAAGAGCAATCATCATAATCGTTTTTGGTGCAACACCGTGGCGTACAATTGTACCGCCAATGCCGACTGAATTTTCATTATCGAGTCCTAGTTTATAGTCATAATATTCATTAAACATATTAGTTGCCGCCTGAATTAGCATGCTGGCCATGAGCATGGCGAAAAATAACAAAAAGTTAATGTCATGCTGTGAAATAGTGGCAGCGATTGCCGTTCCTAAAAATACTGGAGCGAATGAAGCTGTTAATGTATGTGGACGCGTTAAGTGCCACCATACTTGAAAGCCCCGATCTGCCTCAATTACCTTTGTCAATTTACTTCTCTCCCTCAAAATCAATTGCGCCTTGGTGTAACTGGCTACCTAGTGAAAGTTAGCTTAAAGTATCACATCCGCCAGAGGCTTTAAATTAAAATAAAAAGTATCGAATCTATTTTAAACGAATATTAGGAAAATGGGTAGTGTATATGCTTATCCATATTACAATGTGCAAAAAAGTGATATGATAGTATGGATAGTCATATTATGCACGATAGAGCAATTGACAAATAATAGATGAGCAAGAAATGCTACGTTTACATTGCAACAACGGAGGGAATTTTCATGCAACAAAAGTGGTACAACGCCACTGAGGTAGAGGCGAGCTCTTTGAATGCTGGGACCATCTTCTATATGGAAACGATTGAGGTAAGTCGATTGTCGGCACTTGCCTTTTTTGCAGCTGGTGAAGAGTCTTATAAAGGGCAGCGCTATTTTTGGCAAAATCGAGAAAAAACATTAACATTAGTTGGTTTAGGACATGCGCATATTATCGAAAATAATTTATCGAATATGCGCTTCGATCAAGTCGAAGAACAGTGGAAGCAATTAACGAAAAATATTGTGACGGAAGAGGAATTGCAGCCAATTCTATTTGGAGGCTTTACATTTGACCCAGAAAATACAACCGCGGGCGAATGGAGCGGCTTTCCAGAGAGCTATTTTACAGTGGCAACATATCAGCTAATGATTCGCAACGATAAAGCATATGTCAGCATTCATTTAATAACAGATGGCGAAAATGCAGCACCACAGTTTGAAGAGCTGCGTAAACAGCGAGACCATTTAATCCATGCGGCACAGGTGAAAGAAGTGAAAACGTATGTGAAGCCACAAATTACTTCATATAGCGAGCCACATAAGGAAGCTTATTTGCAATCAATCGATGCAGTGACAGCAAAAATCAAAGCACAAGAGGCAGATAAAGTAGTCATTGCACGCTCGCTTGCACTGCAATTTGAGGAAGCTGTGTCATCACCGCAAATTTTGTCTCATGTTGTCAATGAGCAGCCTGAAAGTTATTTATTTGGTGTAGAACGTAAAGACATGCTATTTTTCGGTGCATCACCAGAGCGTTTAGTAAAAGTTGAAAACGGACGCGCCTATTCTTCCTGTATCGCAGGCTCAATCAAGCGTGGAGCAACAGCAGACGAGGACCAAGCATTAGGAGAAAGCTTGCTACAAGATAATAAAAATCGTGGTGAGCATCATTATGTTGTGGAAATGATTACAGAAACATTTGAAAAAAATTGTACAGCTGTTAGAGTACCACAGCAGCCGAAGCTATTAAAAATTCGGGATATCCAGCATTTATATACGCCTGTGGAAGGACAGCTTGCAACAGGTGCAACCATTTTACAATTAGTGAAAGACTTGCATCCAACACCAGCGCTTGGTGGCGTACCACGAGAAGGCTCAATGAAGATTATTCGCGAGTTTGAGGCGATGAATAGAGGACTTTATGCAGCACCAATTGGTTGGTTAGATGCGGACGGCAATGGGGAATTTGCTGTAGCGATTCGTTCAGCAGCCTTGCTTGGCAATTCAGCTTACTTATATGCAGGAGGCGGCATTGTAGCAGATTCTGAGGCACAGTCGGAGTACGAGGAAACGTTAGTGAAGTTTAGACCAATGTTGCGTGCATTAGGAGGAGCAGTTCATGAATGAGCGTGAAATATTAACAAATTATGTTTATCGCATCGTTGCTTCTTTATTCCAGCATGGTGTGGCGGAAGTGGTCGTTAGCCCAGGCTCGCGCTCAACGCCACTTGCCTATGCCTTTGCATCAACTGAACAATTTAAGATGCATCGTCAAATTGATGAACGAGCAGCAGCTTTTTATGCGTTAGGCATTGCAAAAGCAAAAGGAAAGCCTGTCGTTTTACTATGTACATCGGGTACTGCGGCAGCCAATTATTTCCCTGCGCTCATTGAGGCAAAATATGCACGTGTGCCATTGATTGTGTTAACAGCAGATCGTCCACATGAACTACGTGAAGTAGGGGCTCCACAAACGATTGATCAAATTCGTTTGTATGGTGAGCAAGTCAAATATTCGATGGAATTTCCGATTCCAGATGATGCACCGCAAACATTATCGTTTATTGAGCACCATATCGCGCGTGCAGTGGCAATTACTACGACAGCGCCTTGTGGACCTGTGCACATTAATATTCCGTTTCGAGAGCCTTTATTAATCGATTTTAGCAGCTTGCCAGAGCTGACATTTAAGGCGAGCTTTATGCAAGAAAATGCACCATCAGTAGAAGCGCGCAATTTTTTAGCACAAACAATTAATGAAGTAGAAAAAGGTCTGATAGTGATTGGCGAATTGCCTCTAGGAACAGATGTAGCACCACTTTGGGCGTTTATTCGTAAATGTAAGCTCCCCGCTTTAATTGAGAGCTTGGCCAATATGCGTGGCAATGTGCCTGAGGACTGTTTACCATATGTGATTTCCACATACGATGCATTATTAAAAAATGAGCATTTTAAAGGGACAGTTGCGCCGCATACCGTAATCCGCTTTGGTGCACAGCCTGTGTCAAAGTTTTTAATGCAGTTTTTAACAAAATCAGCACCGACACATTATATCGTTATCGATGAAGATGCCTTGTTCCGCGACTCTACGAATAGTTCAACGCATTTTATTCAAGGTAAGCCAGGGCAATGGCTTGCGCAATTATCTGTCGAATCACGAGCATCCGACTATTTAGCATTGTGGCAGCAAGCTGAGCATATTGCAAGAAAGCATATTGAAGCATACGCAACGCATGCGCAGGATGAAGGCGCATTTGTCCAGAAAATAGTAGAGCTACTCCCGAGTGGCAGTGATATTTTCGTTAGTAGCAGTATGCCGATTCGTGATATTGATACATTTTTCTTAACAACAATGAAGGATATACGCATTTTTGCAAATCGTGGCACAAACGGTATTGACGGTGTGACGTCAACTGCATTAGGTTTCAGCACAGTGCATAAGCGTCCAACCTATTTAATTATTGGAGATTTAGCTTTTTTACATGATGCTAATGCCTTTGTTGCGTCACGCTATCAAGCGAATGATTTAAATATTATTGTGATGAATAATGATGGCGGTGGAATTTTCTCTTATTTACCACAGGCGAGCGTTAATGCACATTATGAAGATTTATTTGGTACACCGACAGCTTTAACATTTAGAGAGCTAGCTGCGATGTATGATGTGCAATATGACCGCTTAGAAGATTTATCAACATTCGAAGCGGCTTTGCAAGCGGAGAAAGACCGACCAATTCGCTTGCTAGAGGTGATGACGGATCGTGCTATCAATGTTGCATCACATCGCGCTTTATGGCAACGTATCGGTGAGGAGTTAAGCGCATGGTTACAGAAATAAATGGCATTAACGTGCATGTGCGTAGCTGGAATGATCATCTATCGCCAACGCTTGTTTGTTTGCATGGCTTTACAGGAAGCGCAAATACTTGGCAGCCGCTTGCAAATGAAGTGCCAGTACGTCTAGTGGCAATTGATTTAATGGGGCATGGCGCAACAGACGCACCAGATGATGTAGTGTATTATACGATGGATGCCCAACTCGAGATTTTAGACAAACTATTTAAGCAGCTCGGTTTACATTCATTTATTTTACTCGGCTATTCGCTTGGCGGGCGTGTGGCGCTTTCTTATGCTGTCCATTATCCGAAGAAAATTCAGCATTTAATTTTAGAAAGTGCCTCACCAGGACTTGAAAAAACAGAGGAGCGACTAACGCGTCAGGAAGCAGACAATCAGTTAGCACAAAGCATTGAACAAAATGGGCTTAAGGCCTTTGTTGAAAAATGGGAAACCATCCCGCTGTTTGCCTCGCAAAAGCAGTTGCCAAAAGCTGTGCAACAAACGTTGCGCGAGGAGCGTCTACAGCAGCGTGAAATAGGCTTAGCAAACAGCTTGCGCGGCATCGGTACAGGCGTAATGCCACCTTTATGGAATCGATTACATCAATTAAAGATGCCTGTTACCCTAATAACAGGGCAGCTCGATACGAAATTTGTAGCGATTGCAGAAAGTATGCGAGAGCGTATCCAACAAGTAGAGCACCGCACAATTAACGGTGTTGGACATGCAATACATGTGGAAAATCTCGCAGAGTTTGCTACAATAGTAAAGGAAGTATTCCAAGAAATTTAGGAGGTAACTTTTATGACACGCGAATGGACTTCATTACATACGTATGAAGATATTAAGTATGAGTTTTATAACGGTATTGCAAAAATTACAATTAACCGTCCAGAAGTACGAAATGCATTCCGCCCAAAAACGGTAGTGGAATTAATTGATGCATTTACACGTGCGCGCGATGATAAAAATATCGGCGTTATTGTTTTAACAGGTGAAGGTGAGCACGCATTTTGCTCAGGTGGAGACCAAAAAGTGCGTGGACATGGTGGTTACGTAGGTGACGATGAAATTCCACGTTTAAATGTTCTTGATTTACAACGTTTAATCCGCGTTATTCCAAAGCCAGTTGTGGCAATGGTAGCAGGCTATGCGATTGGTGGCGGTCATGTATTACATGTAGTTTGTGACTTAACGATTGCGGCAGATAATGCACGCTTCGGACAAACAGGTCCAAAAGTAGGATCATTTGATGCAGGCTATGGCTCAGGTTATTTAGCGCGTATCATTGGTCATAAAAAAGCGCGTGAAATTTGGTATTTATGCCGTCAATACGATGCACAGCAAGCATTAGATATGGGCTTAGTCAATACGGTTGTACCATATGCAGAGCTTGAAGATGAAACGGTAAAGTGGTGTGAGGAAATGCTTGAAATGTCACCTACAGCGCTGCGTTTCTTAAAAGCAGCAATGAATGCTGATACAGATGGCTTAGCGGGTCTTCAACAAATGGCTGGTGACGCTACGTTATTATACTATACAACAGATGAAGCGAAAGAAGGACGCGACGCATTTAAAGAAAAGCGTAAGCCTGATTTCGGTCAATTCCCAAGATTCCCTTGATGAATAGGCATTAAAAAACCATCGAAAAGCGAGCTATCGTTTTTCGGTGGTTTTTTGTACTAAATATGAATTTATTTAAAGATTTTTGTATTAAAATATATTAATTTCCATTATAATGGATACATTAAGTGGCATATGGAAGTTATGTTGAGGTTTTGTTGATGACTAATTAATAAAATAGCAATATATTTTTTAGAAAGGAAGTCACTAGCGTCGCATAAAAGCTGATTGAATTTTCTGTTTTTAAGCTTGTTCCAT
>NZ_PYWN01000064.1 GCF_003049505.1 Metasolibacillus meyeri | reverse complement strand
AGATGTGTATAAGAGACAGGAATTATAGTGAAGTAATCTATTTTAGTTAGCATCAGGGTTGGCAATATCTTTGTTAGTAGGAGAAGCTGGGTTTAGCTCCAGTACGGTGAGAGCAGCGAAGCCTGTCAATATCGAGCAATCGTTGAAAAAGGACGAGATTCAGCCAATGATATGGGCTACTGTAGGAAGGGCTGCTAAAGCTGTCCTTGGTGATAGTGTGGAAATTCAATCTGATTATGACTATGAGGATGTAGTACAAGCATTTGATTTTTAATCATAAATTAAAGGAGGAATTTTGATGAAGAAATCGATTTTAGCATCAGGACTAGCTTTATCTTTATTAGTAGGAGGTGCGGGGCTAAGCTCAGGCACAGTAGGAGCAGCGCCAATCCATGAAAAGTCTATCAATATTGAGCAATCGCTGAAAAAGGACGAGGTTCAGCCAATGATATGGGCTGCTGTAGGAAAAGCTGCATTAAAAGGAGCTGCGTGGGGAGTAGGGTTTGTCGTAGGTGAAAAAGCGGCTGAAGCTGTCATTGGTGATAATGATGAGAGAGGGTCTAATTACAACTATGAAGATATTATAGAGTCATTTGATTGGTAACTCAATTTGAAGATAGCGTCATAGATTCGAGGTGAACGCTTGTTGAGAAGAGAGTTTATTATTTCTACAATGGCTTTATTTTTGTTAGGAGGAGGTGGAGGATTGAGTTCCATGACAGTAGGAGCCGCACCGATTAACGAAAAGCCGCTAAATGTGGAGCTCGCGTTGAAAGAAGAGGCTCAACCGATGGCATGGGCCGCCCTCGGTTGAGCTGCACTTATGGGTGGTGCCTTTAGCCTAGGAAAAGCGGTAGGCAAGGCAGTTTTCGGTGAGCATGTGGAAATTAACGAAAACTATAAGTATGAAGATATAATCGAATCATTTGATTAGTAAGTAGGGGTGCTTGTTAACAATAAGGTATTCTACTTTTATTTTTTTAGCTGTCTGAAAATGTAAAAATTGCTTACTTTTCAGGCAGCCTTTTATATTTCATCAATTTCTTAATAAATAACAAACTAGAGAGAGGTGTTTATTATGTGGAAAAAAATAGCTGCAATTTTTTTATGTTTAGGATTTATCTTTCATTTTACCGTAACGCTTATTTATAATACGCCTTCCAATCCGATAAAAGCAAAATATAATCAGCAAATCAATTTTTATATGGAGCCCCTATTTACTCAAAACTGGAAACTATTCGCCCCGACTCCTGTCTCAACGAATAGCCAATTTTATGTCAAGGCAAAAATTCAATCAGCTGATGGTGTTACAACGACGGGTTGGTTAGATATGCTTGATTATATGGTTGAAAACAATCAAGCGAATCGATTTACACCTTATAATCGATTGTTAAGAATACCTAGATCCGCTTATAGTTTGCGATTAGAAAGAGACGAGACGATTCAAAAAATTATTAGTAAAGTGCATGAAGGAAAGCTCGATCAGGAAAAGTATGAAAAATTAATTGTCAATGAAGAGAAAGATGCGCAAGTTGAAATGTCAAATAAATTAGTAAACAGATTTGCAGAGGCACATTTAAAAAGTGCCTATCCAGACAGTGATATTTTAGAATTTAAAGTGCTTCTTGTCGAAACAAGCCCCGTTCCATTTTCTAAAAATGGCGTAAGTGATGTAGAGATTGATAAGCAGTATGTTGAATTTGACTGGGAAAAACCACAAAATATAGTGTCGATGTTCTAGGGAGGAATCCGTGATGAATAAATTTGCCTTACTCAATCAAAAAAAGCATATGCTCATTGGTGCTAGCTTAATTCGAATTGCCTTTGGCTTCATTATTCTTTATAACTATGCCATTCATTATTCTCAACGTTATTTTTTGTGGGGACCGAATGGCTTAATCGGTACAAGCAGCTCAGCCGAACCCTTTTTATACAATTACTCTTTATATAGCCTTAATAATTCAAATTTATATTTTGATATTATTTATCATTTAGGAATAATTGTTTCAATTCTCTTTATCTTTGGCTATAAAGGTAAACGGGTAGCCATTTTGAATTTTATTTTTGTTTGGTCAATTATGAGTCAGAACACTCTTATATTAGATGGTGGCGACAATATTATTCGTATTCTTTTATTTTATTTACTATTTGCTGATACTACACGATATTTTTCAATTGATGCACATGTAAAATCTTCTAAAAAGCATATAGAGGCATTTTCCTTAAAAAATTTAGTGCATAATTTAGCGATTCTTGCCTGCCTTCTACAAGTTTGTATACTTTATATTACTTCAGGTTTCCATAAAGCGATGGGAGAATTGTGGCAAAGCGGAACAGCTTTGTATTATATTTTGCAAGTAGAGGAGTTTTCACATCCATTTTTCAAGGATTTCATTTTTTCGTCAGATATCATCATCGTTGGTGGATCGTATTTAGCGGTTATTGTTCAGTTAGCATACCCGTTTCTGTTGTTTAATCAAAAGACAAAATATATAGGAATGCTCGGTGTTATCGGGTTGCATACAGGTATTTTTATCGTCATGGGGCTCTTTAGCTTTTCATTTATAATGATTGTCAATCAGCTTTTATTTTTATCGGATAAAGAGTACAAATCATGTTCATTATACGTTAAGCGAAAATATGAAAAATGGCTGTCCTTCCTGCGACCAAAATCCAATAAATTAGCAAAGCAATCGCCTGTTGCTTCAATTATTGTATTATATGATGGTTGGTGCCCATTTTGCATAAAAAGCATTAAAAAATTTCAAAGATTCGATTGGTTTAATCGTATAGAGTTTCTTTCTTTTAGAGAGCCAGGTGCTGTAGCTGATTACGATGTGAGTCTTGCTAATTTAGAAAACCGCATGCATTCTGTTAAAAGGGCGAATGGTAAAATAGAGGATGGCATTTATAGTATAAATAGAATATGTAAAAATATCCCTTTGTTGTGGATTTTCGTTCCTTTTATTAGCGTTGCCATTTTTTTAGGCATTGGGCAAAGAGTGTATGATTTTATTGCGACAAGAAGAACCATTTTTCCAACAGGCTCATGTGATGAGCAAAGCTGTGTGATGCCGTTAAAAAATCAAGGAGAGTAATGGGATGGGGGCTGTATTATTTTTTGAACAGCCCCTGTTCCATTATATTTTTCTGACGATTGCTAAGTAAATAGAGGATGCTATACTTTGGATAAAAAATATAATCATCACATAATAAATAAAGAGGTCTTTATTCACTAAATCAAGTATAGCTACTAATATAACACCGGCGATAATACCGATTGTTAGAAGTGAATAGGAAAAGGATTTTATTTTAAATAGCAGTATTTGGCCTCTTTCATCTTTTGACTCTTTGCTACGTTCAAAAGACATTTTATAGATTTCTGAGATGATGACAAGCACGACTAATCCGATAATGGAACCTGTAATCAAAGTAAGCATTATTTTTCCTCCTTATATTCAAATACACATGTGATTTCTTTGCCAAGTGTTTCAGAAATTTTAAAGGCTAATATTAATGAAGGGTTATATTTATTTTTTTCTAAGGCAACGATCGTTTGTCTACTCACTCCTACGGCATCTGCTAGCTGCTGCTGCGTCATTTTTTTTTCAGCCCTCCCAACTTGAATTTTATTCTCAAGCACATAATCCCTCTTTTCTTAGTGAATTTTGGTACTAACGCAAATTTATACAAATTGTAATTTATTTATTACATAAAGTCAAGAATATATTACATTTAAATATTTCCATTACTTATGATTTTATTCATTTTTTTCGTACTACTTCAATGGTTATATTGCAAATTAACCTTGCTTCAACAATGTTTTTTCTGTTGTGAAAGTGTAACGCTAGCGCAGCAAGTAGTGAATTTTGGAACGGGTGCGAAAACCCAGACAAAAATGCATGTGGGCAATAGTCGCAATCTCAGCCCTTTGACTGAAATATTTCAAAAACCGAAACAAAATGTTGAATAACTATTCAATAATGTTTGAATATTTGATAAAATAGGCGAGTCAAAGTATGAAGGTGGGGGAAAGAATGAAAGTATTTTTAAAGCTCGGGTGGTTTTTTAAAGAGCGTAGGCGTGAATATTTTATCGGTATTTTAATGCTGACACTCGTAGCAATTTTACAGCTTGTGCCGCCGAAAGTAATTGGTTATACCATTGATGAAATCGGTGACGGTACGCTAACGGCAAGCGCACTAACAAAATGGGTGGGCATCATTGTCGCATCCGCTATATTAATGTACATTATGCGTTATTATTGGCGTCAAATGATTTTTGGCTCATCCAACTATTTAGCGAAAAATTTACGAGAAAAATTGTTTCGCCATTTTACAAAAATGTCTCCTTCCTTTTATCAAAAGCGACGTGTCGGAGATTTAATGGCCCATGCAACGAATGATATTTCGGCTGTGCAACAAACAGCAGGTGGAGGCGTATTAACATTATTTGACTCCATTACAACGGGTACCTTTGTTATTTTAGCAATGGCTATTACGATTGATTGGCGCTTAACGCTGATTGCCTTAATTCCAATGCCTTTCATGGCCTTGCTGACAAATTATTACGGCAAGCTTCTGCATGAGCGCTTCCGTCATGCACAGGCGGCGTTTTCGGATTTAAATGATAAAACGCAGGAAAGTATTTCGGGGATGAAGGTTATTAAAACGTTCGGACAGCAGCGAGATGATATTGATGATTTTACGCACTTATCAAACGATGTCGTAGATAAAAATATGCGTGTAGCAAAAATTGATTCCTTATTTGACCCAACGATTAGCCTTGTTATCGGTGTCAGCTTTTTCCTAAGCTTAGGTTTCGGTGCGAAGTTTATTACGGAAGGTGCTATGACAATTGGTGATTTAATCGCCTTTACTACATATTTGGGCTTGCTTGTATGGCCGATGTTGGCGATTGGGATGTTATTTAATATCGTAGAGCGTGGTTCAGCTTCCTATAATCGTATCGAGCAATTATTAAATGAACCTGTGGAAATTATGGATAAAACGGGCGCATATGATGTGCGACCAAAAGGCGATTTAGCCTTCCATGTGGATTCATTTACATTCCCAGAGGATGCAACGCCATCTTTAACGAATGTTCATTTTGATTTAAAGCAAGGGCAAACATTAGGTATTGTCGGCAAAACAGGCTCTGGAAAAACAGCGGTATTGAAGCTGCTTTTGCGTGAGTTTGACGGCTATAAAGGGAATATCACTTATGGGGATATTGCGATTGATGATTATAAAATGCTGGCATTGCGTGAGGCAATTGGCTATGTGCCACAGGATCATTTTTTATTTTCATCAAGCATTTACAAAAATATTGCCTTTACAAATCCAGATGCAGCACGAGAAAAAGTCGAGCATGCCGCAACATTGGCACATATCCATGACGATATTTTAGGCTTTACAGAAGGCTATGCAACGATTGTCGGAGAGCGTGGCGTTTCGTTATCAGGTGGACAAAAGCAACGGATTTCGATTGCACGTGCCTTGATGATGGAACCGGAGCTATTAATTTTAGATGATTCGCTATCTGCCGTTGATGCGAAAACGGAGGAAGCGATTTTACATGCATTAAAAGCTTCACGTGAAAATGCGACAACGATTATTACATCGCATCGTTTAAGTGCCATTCAGCATGCGCATGTCATTATCGTGATGCATGAAGGAACGGTCGTAGAGAAGGGCACACATGAGGAATTAATGGACTTACGTGGTCGTTACTATGAAATGTATGAACTACAGCAATTAGAACAACAAGTAGAAAAGGGGGGAATGTAAGATGGAAAAGCAACCAACCTTTTCACGCAAAGAGCAAACTGCGATATTGAAGCGGCTACTTCGTTATTTAAAGCCGCATAAAAAAGCGGTCATTATCGCACTTCTGTTACTGGTTTTAACCGTTACAGGCGATGTGCTAGGGCCATATATTATTAAAGTCTTTTTAGATGACCATGTGGCAATTGGCAATTTTGACACGAACCCAATCCTATTTTTAGCGATTAGCTATGCGACAATTCAAATTTTAAATGTAGTCATTAGCTATTTACAGCTTGTGAAATTCCAAGAAATTGCGCTGAAAATCATTCAGCAGCTACGCATCGACGTCTTTACGAAAATTCATCAGCTCGGCATGCGTTATTTTGACCGTGTCCCTGCTGGCTCCATCGTTTCGCGTGCGACAAATGATACGGAAGCGATTAAAGATATGTTCGTGAGCGTTTTAATTAGCTTCGTGCAGGCAGGATTTTTAATTATCGGCGTCTATGTGGCGATGTTTTTAATGAATCCTGTGCTGGCATTATTTGCATTAGTGTTATTACCAATCGTCATTTACATTATTTATTTATACCGTAAATTGAGCTCGGTTGTGTATATGGAAATGCGCGAAAAGCTCAGTGAATTGAATGCCAAACTAGCGGAATCTTTATCAGGCATGAGCATCGTGCAAGCATTCCGCCAAGAAAAGCGCTTTAATGATGAGTTTGATGATATTAATAACAAGCATTTCAAAGCGATGATGGACAATACAAAGCTCAATAGCTTATTGTTACGTCCAGTTGTTGATTTAGTGTATTTTGCAGCAATCGTGCTACTTTTAGTTTATTTCGGGAAAACCTCTTTAACAACAGCGGTTGAAGTAGGGGTTGTCTACGCGTTTATTACGTATATTAACCGCTTCTTTGAGCCAATTAATCAAGTAATGGAGCGTTTAGCGATTTTCCAGCAGGCACTCGTTGCAGCATCACGTGTGTTTGCGTTATTAGATGAGGAAGAGCTTGAGCCTGTGCAGCAAAATCGCGCAGGGCAAATTACTAATGGTCGTATCGACTTTAAAGATGTGACATTCAGCTATGATGGACAAAAGGATGTGTTGAAAAATATTTCATTCACGGTCAACCCTGGTGAAACGGTCGCACTCGTCGGTCATACAGGAAGTGGAAAAAGCTCGATTATCAATTTATTGATGCGCTTTTATGAGTTTGAAAAAGGCGACATTCATATTGATGGCGAATCGATTAAAGCATTTAGCCAAGAGGAAATTCGCCAAAAGCTCGGACTCGTTCTACAAGATCCATTTTTATTTTACGGCACAATCGACAGCAATATCCGCCTATATAATAAGGAATTAACGGATATTGATGTAGAAAAAGCCGCTGAATTTGTGCAGGCAGACCAATTTATTAATACATTGCCTGATAAATATAAGCAAAAGGTGACAGAGCGTGGCTCAACGTTTTCAAGTGGTCAGCGTCAACTATTAGCCTTCGCCCGCACGATTGCGACGAATCCAAAAGTGCTCGTGCTCGATGAGGCAACAGCGGCAATCGATACCGAAACCGAAGTGGCGATTCAGCAATCCTTAGAGAAGATGCGAAAAGGGCGTACAACGATTGCCATTGCACACCGTTTATCAACAATTCAAGATGCGGAGCAAATTTTGGTGCTACACCAAGGCGAAATTAAGGAGCGCGGTACACATCAAGAACTCCTCGCCCAGCAAGGCTTGTATTACAAAATGTATTTATTACAAAATGGCATGGCGAGTTTATAGAGAACAAGAGGCTGTCTGAAAAGCAGACACGCCTCTTGTTTTTTCGTTTGTGTGAGCGAATTTGCGCGTCTTACGGGCGGATTTCACTGTTTAGCGGGCGAATCAAGAAATCTTGCGGGCGGATTTCATTGTTTAACGGGCGAATCAAGAGGTCTTGCGGGCGGATTTCATTGTTTAATGGGCGAATCAAGAGGTCTTACGGGCGAATTCACCTATCTTACGGGCGAATCAGTACTTTTGAACTAGAAAATATTAAAGCACTCGTTTCAAGGTTTTAAGTGATTCGGCTTTAATGAACAAAAAATGCAAAATAGCCATTGACAATTTAGAACAATCAACATAACATGAATATAACCAACGTTGGCTATTTGGAGGAATTGTATGTCTACACGTTTAATCATATTAGGGTTATTATCCAATCAAAGTATGACAGGATATGAAATACAGCAAGTGCTTCAGCAATCAGGCTCAGACAAATGGGCAGGTATTTTATCAGGCTCTGTCTACCATGCATTAAAAAAATTAGAGCAAGAAGCGTTTATTAAAGTTGAAACAATTGAATCTACGGGGAATCGTCAAAAAGCGCGATTTGCTATTACTGAAAAAGGAGAAGAGGAAGTTCACGCTTTAGTCATTAAGCAGCTTCGAAAAGGTGATTTAGCATATCCAACAGCAATTTATAGTGCTATTTCATTTTTAACAAAAGTAAACAAAGAAGAAGCAATTGCAGCACTGGAAGAAAATGAACAGCATTTGTTAAATGAGCTACAATTTATGAGTCATGGCAGACAATCCAAGGAAGAAGCGAATCATCTAACAACTGAAATGGATCTCATATTTGATAACATTCATAAGCAAATTGAGTTGCAGCTCGATTTAATTAATAACCTAAAAAAGCATTTAACTTGATTCAGCAATGTTTTTGTATTGAAAATGTAGCGACAGGTACAGAAGTCTCCCATCTTTATACCCGCTGAAAAAGAGGAGTTCAGTCTAAGAACGTCACGCGCACAACCAACATCATGTTGGCTCAAGCTTCCAACAGATATCGCCCTGCACGGTGCAGGGCAGTTAACCGTTGGTGCGTGGCGAGACCCTTTTAGGTTAACTTCGACTAGGCGCAAGCTCGAAAAAAATCTGGACGCGCAATTGATAAAATAAAAACAAATTTTTTTATACCAATAACCAACATTGGTTATGCAAATTTGGCTAGGAGGTTTATATGAAGACGATTATTACTGTAGAAAATATAAGTAAGTCTTATCGTAAAAAACAAGTGATTAAAAATTTATCAACGACAATTTATGAAAATGAAATTATCGCAATTATTGGACCAAATGGAGCGGGGAAGACAACGTTGATTGAATTATTGCTTGGTATACGGCAGCCTGATAAGGGGCGTGTCGGCATTCATGAGATGTATAAGAAGAAAATAGGGGCGCAGCTTCAAGATACACCCATTTTCCCTGAGCTGACAGTAGATGAGAACTTGCGAATTTTTTTAGCCTTTTATGGAGTGGAGCAGACAAAGGAACAACGCTTTAATATTTTAAAAAGTTTTAATTTAGATGAACATGCCCATAAAGTCACAACAAAATTATCAGGAGGTCAGCAAAAGAAATTGGCCATTGCCATCGCGACTGCGCATAATCCCAAAATAATCGTGTTAGATGAGCCATCTGCTGCACTAGACCCAAAAGCTAGAAATGAAATGATGGCCTTAATAAAGGAATTGAAGCAGAAGGGGAAAACGATTATTTTTTCATCACATGATATGCAAGAGGTACAGGAACTTGCAGATAGAGTTTTATTGATTAAGGATTTTCAAAAACAATTTGATGATTCAATTGCCAATTTATTAAATGATTATGATGTCAAAAGCTTAGAGGAATTGTATTTAAAATTCGCCAATGAGGAGGTGAGAAAATGATGACAACATTTTTGCTTGCTTTAAAAAGCTCCTTGCGAGGCGTCTATCTAATCACATACTCCATTATTTTACCTTTAGTTCTTTTTATTGGCTTAGGTTTATACTTTCCAACAGCGCATTACCAATACCAATTGCTGGCCGGCGTTATAGGTGTCAGCATTATCTTTTGGGCAATGGTGACAAGCGCATTTACAATTTATCAGCAACAGATGCAAGGTGTTTATAAATTATTAAGAATCACACCTGTGAGCTTCACGAAATTTTCACTTGCTACGATTTCTGCCTGGATAATTGTATCAATCATACTTACTGTAGTGTTAATTTTAGCGAGTGTAACGGTATTGGCTGCCAAAATAAATATCATGCAGCTCGCCTTCCTATTGCTATTTGTAGTAATAGGAACAGTTGGATTTGCTTTAACAGCATTTATCGTTGCATTTATTAGTAAATCGATTAATCAAGTAAGCATGTATACAAATTTAATTGCCCTGCCGTTAATTGCATTAAGCCAAGCGTTTTATGCAATAACTAACCTGCCGAAATGGCTACAAACATTGAGCCTTTTTAATCCTTTTCAGTATTTTGTCAGAGGCATGTATGAAGTGCTATTAATGAATTATGGCAATGCGATGGGTTCTTTGATTATTGTTATGGTTATTATAATAATTCTGTTAACGATTGCTAATTTAGCATATAAAAAAGCTTTTGTTTAGCGTTTAGAAAATATAAATGGGGCTGTTTGAAAAGGGACTGTCTTTCCAAATAGCCCAAGTTGCTAAATCTTTGCTTCCCCCTTAGCACAATGTAGTTGTTTTTAAATGGAGTATCAACTACCAAAATTGACGCATTATGGTTTTTATTTGTTATAATGTAGGAAGGAGATTGTTTAATCTATAGAAAATAAAGCAAATCCAATATGTATCTTAATTGAACAATCTTGTCTGTGATGAATAACCGTAGCTACTATGAGAGGGGAAAGAACAATGATTTCAGAATTACAGCCAAGTGATTTTCATAAATGTGCAAGCATGATAAATGAACAAGGACAAATAGAAGGGAAAGCCATTATTGCGGGCATCAATCCAGGGCGTACATTTGTCGATGATACAAATAAACCTACAACTGGGCTGATTTGGTTAGGGAATAATGATGGTTTTATCTTTATTGGAGATGAAAATAATGAGCGTTTCAATCAAGAAATCAATGCGTTTCTTGACGCTGTCATTGCACCAGAAGCGAAAAAAGTAGGGTTAACATGGTTTGAAGGGGTAGGCAATCATCAAAAATGGAATCAGACGATTGAATCGTTATTAGCACATCGTGAAGTGGGAAGCTGGCTTCAAAAGGTGTACATTTTACATAAAGAGGATTATCAGCCTGAGCGGGAGCCTTTGCTTGAAAAAGGATACACGGTGCATAAAATGGATAAGGCGCTCTATAAAAATGCTAGGATAAAAAACCTTGAATTTTTACATGCAAAAATAGACGAGTTTTGGTCAACGCCTGAGCGCTTTTTTAGTGAAGGGATTGGTTATAGCATTGTTTATAACAACGAAATTGTGAGTGTCTGTTTTTCAGGCTTTGTTGTTGAAAACACTCATTGTGTAGATATTGAAACGTTGGAAGCGCATCAAGGGAAAAAATTAGCTCAAATCGTAGCCCACCATTTTGTAAAAGGCTGTTTTGAGCAGCAGATGATTCCGTATTGGGATTGCATGGAGGGTAATAAGCCTTCTGTTGCTGTCGCTGAAAGCTTAGGATTTTGCAATACATTTAACTATAAGGGCTATGAATTTTCGTTTTAAGTTCAAGGTAGTCATTATTAATCAATTGACCAAGGCGATGTGTAAAGACCAATGGGGGTATTTCTTTAGGCAAGGCAATGCTTTGTCCGAAGTGCAGTAACCGCTTCCTCTATTTCCTGATAAAAAGAGCGTTCATTCGTAAAGGATGAATGAATAAACAAAAGAGAAAATACGAGTAAGCCAACTTTTTTCATGTTAACATCTCCTTCAAGCGGAATCGACAGTAAAGAAGCACGCTATGCCACATGATTGTATCTATCATGCTATTATATGAGAGTAGAGATAGAAATAGGAGTGGTTGAGATGAGCGAAGAGAGAAAAGGAATACTTTATACGTTTTTGTCCTATGCGATGTGGGGCGTTTTACCGCTGTTTTGGAAGCTGTTAGAGCATGTTGATAGTATGGAAGTGCTACTAGGGCGTATCATTTGGGCGTTTATTTTTACGCTGTTGACGATTGTAATTATCGGGCAAAAAGCGGCGCTGTTTCAGGATTTGCGCTATTTATGGCAGCATAAAAAGCAGCTTGCTTCACTCATCGCTGCCTCATTGATGATTGCGGTGAATTGGTACATATTTATTTATGCAGTAAATAGCAATCAAATGTTGGAAACGAGCCTTGGCTATTATATTAATCCGTTGATTTCTGTTTTATTCGGCGTGCTTTTTTTCAAGGAAAGATTGTCGCGCACACAGCTTGTGGCTGTACTAATTGCACTAATAGGTGTAATGATTATGACCATCAATTATGGGCAACTGCCATGGATTGCTTTAGTATTAGCTTTAAGCTTCGGTATTTATGGTGTGTTGAAAAAAAGAGTTGTGCTAGATGCACTGCGAGGCTTAGCGATTGAAACATTATTTACATTACCGATTGCTGTTATCTTTTATCTTTACTTATTCCAGCAAGGAACGGTTTCGTTTTTACATGTCAGTTTATCGACGGATGTTTTGCTTATCGCAAGTGGTGCTGTGACGGCGATTCCGCTCATTTTCTTTGCCAAGGGTGCACAGCGCATTCCGTTATATTTAATCGGTTTTTTGCAATATATTGCCCCAACAATGATGTTAGTATTGGGCGTTGTTCTATATAAGGAGCCATTTACGAAGGTGGAGCTGCTAGCATTTTCATTTATTTGGTTGGCACTTTGTATTTTCTCTCTATCTACTTTGCGTGAACAGCATATGAAAAAGCGGAGAATCGCATAAATATGAAAAATTTTTTCACCTTTTTGCCATAAAACTTTCACAGTCGAAACAAGCGCATTTTCCCCGCCAATTTGATAGGATGAATGTATGACAGTAAGGGAGCGAAAGAATAAATATGAATACAGGTGTAGATTTAAATGTGCTATTAGCATTTGGTGCAGGGTTTTTAAGCTTTATTTCGCCATGTACGCTGCCGCTCTATCCAGCATTTCTATCGTACATAACGGGTATGAGCTTTGATGAATTAACGAAGGAAAAGGGCATGATGCAAAGAAGAGCAGTTTTGCATACGTTAAGCTTTTTAATCGGCTTTTCAATTATCTTTATTGCACTCGGCTTTGTCGCATCATTTGTCAATGAATTTTTCCTACAATATCAAGATTTATTACGCCAAGTTGGCGCCATTTTAATCGTTTTATTTGGTTTGATTATCGTTGGCTGGCTGCAAATTGACTTTTTAATGAAAGATCGCAAAATTGAATTTAAAAATCGTCCATCTGGCTATTTCGGCTCAGCTGTTATCGGCTTAGCCTTTGCGGCAGGGTGGACACCATGTACAGGGCCGATTTTAGCAGCGATTTTAGCATTGGCAAGTACACAGCCTGGTTCAGCTGGTTGGTATATGCTTGCGTATTATTTTGGTTTTGCAATCCCGTTCTTTGTGTTATCATTCTTTGTAACGAGATTAACTTGGATTCGTCGAAATAGCCAAAAAATCGTGAAAATTGGCGGCTATATTATGATCGCAGTCGGTATTTTATTATTCTTTAACGGCTTAGATTATATTATCCGTATATTCTCTGGGTTATTTGGTGGTTTCACAGGGTTTTAAGTTTGAAGGGGGGAGTGCTATGCCAACAGTTATGGTCGTAGATGATGCCTTGTTTATGCGTTCATTTATTAGTAAATTGTTTGAAGAATGGGGCTTTACTGTTGTTGCACAAGCTTCAAATGGTAAAAAGGCAGTAGCACTTTTTAAAGAGTTGCAGCCAGATTTAATTACGATGGATTTAACGATGCCTGTGATGACAGGCTTAGAGGCATCGAAGCGGATTATGGACGAGTTTCCAGATGCGAAAATTATTATGATTACCGCATTGGGCCAGCAGCGCCATATTAAAGAGGCTTTAGGATACGGTGTGAAAGACTTTATCGTCAAGCCGTTTAAACCTGAGGAATTAAAGCAAATTGTGGATACATTATGTAGTTAACTGAAGAAAACAGGAGGGAACCAATGTTCAATATTATCCCCTCTCAATATTTATTAATAGGCTCCACTGTGATGGCCGTTGTGATGGGCATATTTGTGATGTTTATTCGTATGCGTGCACAAAAAAAACCTGTGAATGCAAGAAAAATCATCATTCCACCAATCGCCATGTCAACAGGAGCACTGATGTTTATTTTTGAGGAATTTCGTGTTGCCCCATTACAAATTGTTGAGGCAGCAGCCATCGGTTTGATTTTTTCATCCGTTTTAATCGCAACTTCCAAATTCGAAGTGCGAGAAGGGGCTATTTTTCTAAAACGCTCCAAAGCCTTTTTCTTTATTTTAGTTGGCTTACTTGTGCTCCGAATCATCTTAAAACTAGTCTTTTCGAATGGTTTAGATGTTGGCGAGCTAGGCGGCATGTTTTGGATTTTAGCATTCGCGATGATTTTACCATGGCGCATTGCAATGCTATGGCAGTTTAAAAAGTTAGAAAAAACCGTTAATGTTTAGCAAAAAGCCGAACTATTAAGGAACATTTTACAATTGTTTCTTAGATAGTTCGGCTTTCTCTCTTTATGACAGGATATTGAGTAAAACATCTTAGGACTTTTGAAACTGCAATTTAGTTAGGTCCTCATCTCTTTTCTTTCTAGTTGTAAGGTATCAAGTAAGTTTTCAATGAACGTGATGCAGTCATCCGTGAAAAAGCAGTAGGAAAGGCATATCTTTCCTACCGCTTTTTCTTTTTAAAATAGATGCTCATAAGGGGCAACATCGATTTTCAATTCTGCCAGCTTTTTACGTAAAAATTTATGGTCACGCTTTGGCGTTGCGACAATGTAGCCGCGAATCAGAATATCTTGATCAATCGCTGTAGCGTGCTCCTTTAGTGCGAGTTCTCCAATTTTTCCTGCAATTTTCTCTTTTGCTACTTGGCGGAAAAGTTCAGGAACAGGAGAAGTCAGTTCATTCAGCAATGCCTTTGCATCGTCTCCCCATAAATGGATCGTTTTATCTAAATAGTATTCTTGCCAATCTAAGTCAGATTTACCGTCATCTTTAGGCATGCGCTTTAAAAACTTGCGGAACATGAAAAAGCCCCCAATGACGAGCAGGCTAAGCATGACAACACCCCAAAAAACGATAAATAATAAAAACCAGTTATTTAGCAACATCATTCACCTCTTTACAATCTCTTTCTCTATTATAAAAGCTTTTCATCTATTTAGCATCCGAAATGTTTTCGTACTGTCCCTTTTCTCTCTTTCAATCGCTATATAAGCTGGTGAAAGGGGGGAATGACATGGCAGCATATGAATTTGAACAAGCAACGATGACGCTACAGTTTGAAGCGGGTACAGGTGAAGAAGGGAAAAAGCTTTATAAAACAGCCTCGTACCGCAATATTCAAGCAACTGCAACAGCAGAGCAGCTCGGAGTGGTCGCAACAGCTTTAGCTAGTTTAAGCGTTTATCCGTTAGCCACAATTACACGCTCGGATAAGCAACGCATTCATTCATGACAAGAGAGGAGGGAGCAAGCGAATGACGAATACACTACAGCTCATTTTTCAGTTGGAAAATGACAAGGCACTGACATTATCAGTGGCAGCGCCGAAGGAAAATGTAACGGATGCAGAAGTAGCAGCCGTGATGCAAACAATTGTTGAGCAAAACGTCTTTAAGCGAGATGATGCTAGCATTGTAGCCAAAAAAGCAGCACGTCTTGTGAATCGTACTGTAAAAGAGTTTAACGTTATGTAATATTGACAAATTGTCCAGCGAGCGCAGCCTTTCTGGGCAATTTTTAGGGAGGTGCTAAAAATGGAGCAATGGGTAACGATGATTCAAGATTTAGGATTTCCGATACTTGTTTCATTTTATTTATTGTATCGCATTGAAAGCAAGCTTGAGGCGATTCATGATGTGCTACTTTCGATGAAACTTAACTTGTGAAACACCGCTTCACAAATTCGTCAGAAAGTCTCCACGACTAAAGCTATTGTATTCGCTTTCTGAATTCGTTAAGATGAATTTAATGATGAGAGAGTGGAGCGAGATAGATGAAGAAAAGAAAAATGCTTGTATTGCTAGTGCTGTTAACAATGGTGTTAAGCGCATGCAGCAATTATAAATTTAAGCCGACAACATCGTATGAAGTGTCCAATTTTACAGCAACGAATCATCGCGGGGAGGAAGTATCGTTAGACAGCTTAAAAGGGAAACCATGGTTAGCTATGTTTATTTTTACGAACTGTACAACGATTTGTTCGCCAATGACAAATAATATGGCTGAAATTCAAGATCGCCTAGCTGAACAAGGTGTTGAAGATTATAATATCGTGGCCTTTTCCGTTGACCCTGACAACGATACACCAGAAGTGTTAACAGAATATTTAGGCCGTTACAATGTGGCGGACGAATCAAAATGGCAGCTTGTGACAGGCTACAATCAAAAATTTATTGAGCAATTTGGTTTAAATTCCTTCAAAACATTAATTCGAAAAGTTGAAGGCGATGACCAAGTGATGCACATGAATACATTTTATTTAGTGGATGAAACAGGGGTAGCGGTGAAAAACTACTCTGGCTACTCAGAAACCGTAGATGGCGTTTCATACGACACGATTGCAATTGATTTGGAAACATTAATTCAAGAACGATTAAATTAATGAGATGGCTGTTGGGCTTTGTCCCAGCAGCTTTTTTGTTTGTGAGTGTTGGTTGGGCGAAAACGGGCATTGGCTGGGCGAATTCAGCAAATGGTTGGGCGAAAACCACACTTCGCTGGGCGAATTTCATCATTCGTTGGGCGAATCACTACTTTTGTCAGGGGACATAGTAAAAATTTGCTCAGGAATTTCATAATAAGTGTGACCACCTTTTTTAACTGTAGGCAAAAGTTTTAACAATCGCTTTGCTACATACCTTGATGGTAGCTCACACAGCTCACAAAACTGCTGATTCGTAATTTTCGTATCAACAAGCAAACGAAAATCATGTAACGCTTGAAAATAAGCATACTTATCTTGGAAACGACAAGAAGGACAAAGAAATTTACCGCGCACAAAGTGCATTTTCGTCATACACTTCTCACAAAAAATACCGCGTTTTAGCTGTTTTAAAGTAAAAGTGAAGCTCTCTTTTTTAGGGGAATGCAACATCATTAAATCATTGTAAACCTTATTTATATCAAGTAAAGGTTCAGCGTATTGCACAAGGTTTTTCTCAATAAAACTAAGCACATAATCTGCATGGAAAATAGGAAAATCGAGAGGTTTGCTTGCAATGATGGCGCGGCGATTCGCAATCACGACAGCACCATGAATTGAAATATCGGGGAAGAAAGAAGAAAGCACGCGCAAATGGCGATTTAGCTGCTCAATTGGATTCGGAAAGCGCTCTGTAACATCGGCGCGCGTTCGCAGTAATTGTGAAGCATCCGTATCAAAATGTAGTGTACCTGCCACATTTTTTACTTCCAAACATAAAATCAACGACGCAAAAATAATGACAAAATCAATCTCATGGCGCTGCTGTTGCATATTTAAAAATGACAGATTCCGAATGACTCGATGTGGCATAGCAAGCTCCTGCAAAAAGAACTGCACCTCATCCTCACCCGAAATACCAGCATTCACCATAGCTAGCTGTTCCTTAAAATATAAATAATCAGGATGCACCTCACTTACTCGTCTAACAATCGCTTCAAGTTGATGAAGCCTCAAATAATATCACCTCCATGAATAGTATAGCTGTTTTTTCGAAAGATTTAAATAATTTAAAAATAGATATGTGAAATTAATTTAAATAGTTTAATAAAGATGTGGTGCGAATGTGAAGCGAACATGATTTTCCCAAGAGATTCGCACCGATAAATCAGATAAAATTCCATTGAAATGGGAAATGAATTAGGTTAATATAATCGTATAATCTTGTTTTTTTGGTGAAAAATAGAGATAATTATTAGTTTCCTATTATTTTTCACAGTTTCTCTCTGTATGGAGGGAATGGATTGAAATATATGTGCAATTTTCCAAAGGAATAACATGGTCAACGTTTCTCTCTGTATGGAGGGAATGGATTGAAATTTACAGGTATACATTGTGGATTTCGAATTAGCGATGTTTCTCTCTGTATGGAGGGAATGGATTGAAATTCATAATCTTAGGCAGCTCTTTAGGAATAGCTTTGTTTCTCTCTGTATGGAGGGAATGGATTGAAATTTTTGTAAAGAAACCAGTGCTTTTACTAATGTACGTTTCTCTCTGTATGGAGGGAATGGATTGAAATTATCATCATAGGTCTGCATTGTGAGTATAGACGGTTTCTCTCTGTATGGAGGGAATGGATTGAAATATGTAAATTTTTTGTATAAAGAAAGCCCTCCACGTTTCTCTCTGTATGGAGGGAATGGATTGAAATTCCCTCCGCGCTTGCTGATTCCGCCGCCCCATCATCGTTTCTCTCTGTATGGAGGGAATGGATTGAAATTCTAAATAAGAAAACGTATTTTTATACATTTTATGTTTCTCTCTGTATGGAGGGAATGGATTGAAATATCCAAAAATTGGTAATTAAAATTAAAATACTACGTTTCTCTCTGTATGGAGGGAATGGATTGAAATTACAGGAGGCAGATTCAAAAGACATCATTTTACCGTTTCTCTCTGTATGGAGGGAATGGATTGAAATCTGTTAAGTCGATAATCGTGATGCCATCGTTATTAGTTTCTCTCTGTATGGAGGGAATGGATTGAAATAATTAGATAGTGAATAATCTTGTGTATTTCATGGTTTCTCTCTGTATGGAGGGAATGGATTGAAATATTGTTGCAACTTTACCATTTGCAACATATATGGTTTCTCTCTGTATGGAGGGAATGGATTGAAATTACAAAGGATGAACAGCGTTCTTTCATTGTCAAATCGTTTCTCTCTGTATGGAGGGAATGGATTGAAATAAAGGACGTATTTACGACATACAAGCCATTTTAAGTTTCTCTCTGTATGGAGGGAATGGATTGAAATATTACTTGTGGAATGAACAATACACCTAAACCATGTTTCTCTCTGTACAGAGAGAAATGGATTGAAATACGGCTTGTAATATTTTGAGCTTTTGGAAAAAGGTTTTTCTCTACATAGAGAAAATAAATTAAAATCAACTTTTCAATAAAAAATATCACCAAAAAGGCGTGTCCCGAAATTAATTTTCAGACACGCCTTTTATGATATTTTACATGAACCGTTCATAAAGCTCTGGTTTGCTTATTGCGTCGCTTTTTCCAATGCTTGAGCAAAGTCAGCGAGCAAATCGTCTTCATTTTCTAAGCCGACAGAGAAGCGGAACAAGCCGTCTGTAATGCCGCGTTTCAGGCGTTCTTCAGGCTCCATGGCTGCATGGCTCATTTTTGCTGGGTATGATAAAATCGATTCCACACCGCCAAGGCTGACCGCGAAAACAGGAATTTGCATCGCTTGGACAAATTTCTTCGCCACTTCATAGCTTGGTAATGTAAAGGATAACACCGCACCAGCAGAAGTGCTCTGCGCCGCATGAATGTCGTAGCCAGGGTGTGTTTCTAAGCCTGGGTAATAGACCTTTGCTACAAGTGGATGAGCTTGTAAATATTGGGCAATTTTCATTGCCACACGGCTTGATTCATTATAGCGAACCGCTGTCGTTTTCATATTTTGAATCAATGTATAGCTATCTTGTACGCCTAGTACCGAGCCGAATGAGTTTTGGATAAAGTATAGCTGATTGCTTAGCTCTGGCGTTTTTGTGACGGCAAGACCTGCGACAATATCTGAATGCCCCGATAAAAACTTCGTTGCACTATGGATGACGATATCGACACCTAGTTCTAATGGGCGTTGGTGTAACGGTGTCATAAAGGTATTATCTAAAAACGATAATGCGCCGTGCTCCTTTGCGATTGCCGTTACCGCGCGGATGTCGGTAATACCTAACGTCGGATTAGACGGTGTTTCAATGTATAACAGCTTTGTTTCAGGTTTCACGGCTGCACGTACTGCTTCCAAATCTGTAAAATCAACAAATGTATGCGTAATACCGTAGCGTGGTAGCACCTTTGTAACAAAGCGGTACGTTCCACCATAGACATCCTCTGTAATGACGATGTGGTCGCCTTTTGATAACAGCATTAAGCAAGCTGTTACTGCGGCCATGCCTGTAGCGAAGGCAAAGCCACGGTCGCCACCTTCCAGTTCAGCAATGGCACGCTCTAATGCATCACGTGTTGGATTGCCTGAACGCGCATAATCAAATTCGCCAAACTCATCAATCGATTCTTGATGGAAAGTAGAGGATAAATACATCGGCACATTGACAGCGCCTTTTTTATCCGCATAGCCTTCACGAATTGCGCCGTGAATTAACGCTGTTTCAAGGTTTGCCATTAAAACCCTTCCTTTCGTAACACATCAAATACTTGTTGTAAATCCTCGATTAAATCTTCCGCTTCCTCGACACCGACAGAGAAGCGTAATAAACGGTTACAGACGCCACGTGCTACGCGCTCCTCGTATGGAATATCCGCATGTGTTTGTGTTGCAGGATATGTAATAAAGCTTTCCACACCACCAAGGCTTTCCGCGAATGTAATCAATTTAATATTTTGTAGGAACGGGTCAACCATTGCCTCATCTTTCACGCGGAATGACAGCATGCCACCTTTTCCTGTATACAGTACATCTGTTACAAGTGGCTCCTGCTCTAAATACGCCGCAACTTGCTTCGCGTTTGCATCATGCTGCTTTAAACGTAAATGCAATGTTTTTAAGCCACGAATTAATAGCCATGCATCAAGCGGTCCTAATGTCATGCCGACACCGTTATGGATAAAGCCTAAGCGCTCGCATAATTCCTCACCTTTTGCGA
The DNA here is from genome assembly GCF_003049505.1 of Metasolibacillus meyeri. Taxonomy (GTDB): domain Bacteria; phylum Bacillota; class Bacilli; order Bacillales_A; family Planococcaceae; genus Metasolibacillus; species Metasolibacillus meyeri. The sequence goes on along the minus strand of NZ_PYWN01000064.1, from coordinate 2,898 downwards.
CAACAAGCCCAGCTAATACGTCATTATGTCCGCCGATGTATTTTGTTGCACTGTGAAGAACGATGTCTGCACCAAGCTCGATTGGACGCTGGAAATATGGTGTATAGAATGTATTATCTACGATTAAAAGTAAGCCGTACTCTTTGGCAACCGCCGCATATGCTGCTAAATCAATTTCTTGCATTAATGGATTTGTTGGTGTTTCGATAAATAACGCGCGTGTATTTTCAGTAATTAACGCCTTTACTTCTTCCACCGATGCAAATGTTGCATACACCGGTTTAATATTGTAGCTGTCTGAATATGTTTTCAAGAGGCGATATGTGCCGCCATATAAATCTTCAGGTAAAATAAGTTCATCGTTCGGCTTAAATAATGATAAGACAAGCTGAATTGCCGCCATTCCTGAGCTACAAGCAAAGCCCGCGTCGCCACCTTCAAGCTTGGCAATACCGTCCTCTAAAATGGAACGTGTTGGATTTTTTGTACGTGTATAATCGTAGCCAGTCGATTTGCCAATGCCATCATGTTTATATGCTGTTGAGAAATGAACGGGTGGGTTGACAGCCCCTGTTTTTGGGTCACTATGATTTCCTAGTTGCACTAATGTTGTTTCAATACGCTGCTTTGTCATAAACTCACTCTTTCTATCATTATATTTCGTGAAACAAGTAGAATGTTTCGACTATTAAACCAATTTATCATTTATAATCTATCGTATCAATAGCTTTTCTCTGAATTAAGCAACAAAAAAACGAAAACAGCGCTGTTTTCGTTTTTCATGTATTAGATTTATTTTTCTTTTAATAAATCGCGAATTTCTTTCAACAATTCTTCTTTTGAATCCACTTCTGGTGCTTTTTCTTCCTCTACCGCTTCTTTTTTCGCACTCAGTTTATTCATGATGCGAATAGCCATGAAAATAGCGAAGGCGATTAATGTGAAGTCAATAATTGATTGTAAAAATGCGCCGACTTGGACTTGTGCATCACCAATACCAAACACGAAGCTTTCTGAAAAATTAATGCCACCTGTTAATACGCCGATTAATGGCATAATAATATCGTCAACTAATGATGATACAATTTTACCGAACGCTGCCCCAATGACAACGGCTACTGCTAAATCAATAACATTGCCACGCATCGCAAATTCTTTAAAGTCTTTCCACATATCGTCGTGCTCCTTTTGTTCTTGTATGAAACTGTATTCTATATTGTTTTATAGCAGTTGGCAAGCGACTAGCTGAAAAATACTAATCAATTACGCCATGGTATAATTGCGTCCAGATTTTTTCGAACTTGCTCGAAAATTTCCTCTTCAAAATCTGTGACATCCGCTGGAGGCTTAACTTAATTCAGCAACAGAAAAACATATGCTGAATTAAGTTAAACAAAATACGTTTTATTTCGATAATACAGTTAATGAGTAATTCGTAAGTTTGTTAGCTGTAAATTTGTGGGGTGCGAACATGGCAAAAAAGAAAAAAGATCCGTTGCTTTCTCAAAAAATTCAAATATGGATTATTATACTGTTAGTACCGATTGCGATAACGGTTTATTTTTTTGTCTATTTAGCATGGAAGGATTTGCAGTCAATACCAGCTTTTAAAGAAGCGATTGAAGAGACAGAGGAAGTGCTGCAATTACAAGTGAATTTTGATTTGGAAATTCCACTGGAGTATATCCCGATCTATATGGCGGCAGGGGAGAAGTACGGAGTTCCTTGGACGCTGCTAGCCGCACATCATCGTGTGGAAACGCGTTTTTCAACGATGTCTACGCTTGTATCACCCGTTGGAGCAGAGGGGCATATGCAGTTTATGCCATGCACCTTTGTCGGGTGGAAGCATCCCACTTGTACAGGCTTAGGCAAAGGGGAAATTAAGCTAGAAGATAAAACGAATCCAAAAATTATAAAAAAATACGGCGGCTATGGTGTTGATGCAAATAATGACGGTATAGCAGACCCTTACGATATTGAGGATGCGATGTATTCGGCTGCCAACTTTTTAGCAAAAGCAGGCGTAGCAAAGGGTGAGCTGAAAAAAGCTATTTATCAATACAATCATAGCCAAAAATATGTAGAGGATATTTTATTTTATTATAAGCAATACCGAGAACATAGTGAGGAGCTAGAGCGTGTGGCATTGCAGCAAGCAAACGCCAAAAAATAAACGGGTTATCCAGAAAGTAGGCATCATTTTGAAGAACGTAAAACCTTGTATTTTCCAAATGTATAGTTCTAAAGTAACGATTCGCTCGTAAGATAGGTGAATTCGCCCGCAAAACGTCTATTTTCGCCCGTTAAAAAGCGAAATTCGCCCGCAAGGCAACCACATTCGCTCAAAAATAGGGACTTATCTAAATCGGACAGCTCCTTCGTATCAAACGAAACAAATAATCAGTGAGGAGAAGCCCCACTGATTACTCGTTGTAGAAAGAACGGCTGCCCGTTACCTGAGAATTTTACGTTGCTTTGCGCATAGATTTCATGACAAAGCTCACAATAAAGATTAAAATAACAGCACCGATTAATGCTGGGAAAACATAAAAGTCGGAAACTTTCCAGCCCCAATTACCGAGAAGCATACTGCCGACCCAAGAGCCGATAATACCAGCAATAATATTACCGATAACGCCTCCAGGGACATCTTTCCCTAAAATAACCCCTGCGAGCCAACCTAACAGACCGCCAATAATAAGGTACCAAATAAAGCTAATCATAAATGTTCATCTCCTTTGTGATCATGAAAGTTATAATAGCGCCTACTTAGTTATAACCAATTTCAACGGAATTTAAACATCGATTTTATTCCATACTAACAGGTAGTAATATTTTCTCTTGTAAAAACGAAGCGTCAACAAATGTTTTCTGTTGCGAAAGCAAAGCGTCAGC
>NZ_PYWN01000063.1 GCF_003049505.1 Metasolibacillus meyeri | reverse complement strand
AAAGATAATATTAAAAATAATCTTTATAATAGAAAATTTGTTACTATATTGATATATTCACTTATGAAAATATTCAAGTTTTTCATAAAAACAAAAGGAGATAAATATGAAAAAAATTATTCTCTTGTTATCCATTTTCTTAATTGCAGGTTGTCAAAATACCGAAAACATCTATGATACAGATTCTTTATATACCGCTTTACCCAAAGATGTAGTAGTTCTTCATGATAAAATACTAAATATAGAACGATTTGAGTCATTTTTAAATCATATTGAAGGTGGAGAAAAGGATGATGTTAGAGTCGTGCGCTATACAACTGAGGGTGATCCAATATTTCATGAGCTTGCATATGATACAGATAGTATCAAATACTCAATAGACACAACTAAAGATCAATACGGGAGTGGACAAATCATAGAAGCAATCTGTACTTCCATTGATGTGGTTAAGCATACACAAAATACAGAATATATCCTTGAAGGTTGCGATAAGGATATAGATTCTACGATATTCAGCCATCATAAAGAGTAAAAGGAAATATTCACACCTCTCACACCATCGTGTACAGCAATTCAATTTATATTACAGTGTCTACTTTTAAATAGAGTTCCCACTCTTCTCAATTGAATCAAGATAAAAACAGCCCCTACATGAATAGGAGCTGTTTCCATTATTATTTTTTCACTTCTTCACGTAATCCATTCAAGAATTCCTCAAACGATACTGTCTCCGAATCCTTCGAGCCGTAGCGACGAACGTTGACGCCGCCTGCTTCGACTTCTTTATCTCCGATAACAAGCATGTACGGAATCTTTTTCATTTGGGCTTCGCGGATTTTGTAGCCCAGTTTTTCTTCGCGGTCATCCATTTCTACGCGGATACCTGCTGCCATTAATTGCTCTTCGATTTGCTTTGCATAATCGTAGTGCACCGCATTCGATACAGGGATAATTTCCACTTGTACTGGTGCTAACCAAGTTGGGAATGCACCTTTGTATTCTTCGATTAAGAAGGCTACGAAGCGTTCCATTGTCGATACAACACCACGGTGGATTACCACTGGACGTTGTGGTTGACCGTCTTCACCGATGTAAGAAAGGTCAAAGCGCTGTGGTAATAAGAAGTCAAGCTGTGCCGTTGACAATGTTTCTTCTTTACCGATCGCTGTTTTTACTTGAACGTCTAGCTTTGGACCGTAGAATGCAGCTTCGTCTTCTGCTTCGAAGTAATCCAAGCCTAATTCATCCATTGTTTCTTTCAGCATCGCTTGTGCTGTTTCCCACATTTCGTCATCATCGAAATATTTCTCTTTGTTGTTCGGGTCACGATATGATAGACGGAATGAATAATCCTTAATATCGAAATCTTTATATACTTCTAAAATTAATTCCACTACTTTTTTGAATTCTGCTTTAATTTGGTCTGGGCGAACGAAAATATGTGCATCATTTAATGTCATCCCACGCACACGCTGTAAGCCAGATACCGCACCACTCATTTCATAACGGTGCATTGTACCAAGCTCCGCAATACGGATTGGTAAATGGCGGTATGAATGTAAACCATTTTTAAATACCATCATATGGTGCGGGCAGTTCATCGGACGTAAAACTAATGTTTCATTGTCCATTTCCATTGGTGGGAACATGCCGTCTTGATAGTGACCCCAGTGACCTGAAGTTTCGTATAATTTTTTCGAGCCAAGCACTGGTGTATACACATGCTTATAGCCTAATGAGATTTCTTTATCCACGATATAACGCTCGATCGTACGGCGGATTGTTGCACCATTTGGTAACCATAGTGGTAAGCCTTGCCCCACAGTTTGAGAAGTCATGAATAAATCTAGCTCTTTACCAATTTTACGATGGTCACGCTCTTTTGCTTCTTCAAGCATTTGAATATGATGCTTTAGCTCATCCTTTGTGAAGAATGCTGTACCGTAAATACGCTGTAGCATTTTATTATCTGAATTACCACGCCAGTATGCACCGGCAAGTGATAATAGCTTGAATTCCTTCAATTTGCCTGTTGACGGTACGTGAATACCGCGACATAAGTCAAAGAAATCACCTTGATAATAAATCGATACTTGCTCATCTGCTGGAATCGCTTCAAGCAGCTCTAATTTATATTCGTCTCCAACTTCTTCGTAAATTTTTTGCGCTTCATCGCGAGAGACATTTTTACGCTCAATTTCGATATTTTCAGCGATAATTTTGCGCATTTCTTTTTCGATTACAGGTAGATCTTCTGTTGTAATCGGTGTTGGTGAATCGATATCGTAATAGAAACCTGATTCGATAACAGGACCAATCCCTAGCTTCGCATCTGGGAATAAACGTTTTACTGCTTGTGCAGTTAAGTGTGCTGTTGAGTGGCGTAAAATTTCTAACGCCTCTGGTGAATCTGGTGTAATAATTTCGATTGCTGCATCTGCTTCAATTGGTGTTTTTAAGTCGATTAATTGACCATCTACTTTACCTGCTAACGCTTTTTTGCGTAAGCCTGGGCTAATAGATTGTGCGACTTCCTCTGTCGATGTGCCAACTGCGTACTCCTTCACAGCGCCATCTGGGAAAGTTAATTTCATCATTTCTGACATGTTGATGTCCTCCTTTATTTTTCCCACAAAAAAAGCGCCATCCCAACAAAGGGACGACGCGTATGCTCGTGGTTCCACCCTTCTTCCTTGCGAGAAATATCTCGAACGAAGCTCTAGGTCAGTTAACGTACTGATCAACGTTGACGGATTATCCCCGCCACTGCTCCAAGGTAGTAAAGATTGTGTCGTTCTTAGGTAGCTTCCAGCCAAGGCTCCCCTCTCTACAAGTCGTTACACAAACTTCATGTCCTTTTCAATGCTTTGATTATATGAGCACAGTATACGCTGAATCGACAAAAAATGCAACAGCTAACGGCGTAAATTTTCACCTTCGACTCTCATTAGTATCGTTGTCGCTTTAATACGCTCCATTAAGCGGCGTGCCTTTACTGTCTCAACTTCTCCACGCTGGGAGTGAGCTAAATGATGCTCTAGCTCATCATAATTAAAATTCGAGGAAATAAATGTCGGCAGCTGCTCACTCATACGATAATGCAAGATTGCCCCTAAAATTTCATCGCGTGCCCATTGTGAAATCGCCTCTGCCCCTAAATCATCCAGCATTAAAACAGGTGCTCTTTTGACAAAATCAACCTTGCTCTCTAATGTATGATCCCCCATTGCTGCCTTGAGCTCACGTAAAAACTCTGGTACATAGACGATGACTGACTTCACCTTTACCTTCGCTAATTCATTGGCGGTTGCTCCTAAAATAAACGATTTGCCAACACCAAATTCCCCATATAAATATAAGCCTTTATGAGGCAACTGACCCGTTTCTCGGTACTCCTGAATAAACGCCATAACTCGCTGACCGATATCAAGTCGCGACCTGTTACCAGCAATTGTAATATCTTCGAATGCCGCCTGTAACACCTCTTTTGGCATATGCATCGACGATACCATTGAGGCAATTTCTCGGCGTTCATCCTCGACGATTTTTTGTTCACAGCGCTCATACGTAATATCGATGCGTCCATTCGTTATTAAAAGCTTTGGTATAAAGCCTTGCAAATAGTTCGTACATTGCGCTGTCGTGCCACATTTACAGCAGTCAGTTGATTGGCTAATATATTCATTAAGCTTCAGCAAGCTACGCTCAATCATTTGGGCATCGATTGCTTCCGCGTTTGCTGTCATAAATTGTTGAATTTTTTCATGCTCCAAAATCGACTTTCGCATCGCCTCATAGCGCTCTTGAAAAGATGGGACGTTGACAACGCGCTTTAATGATTCTTTAATCGGTTCCATCGCTCTTCACCTTCCCATCATAATTGCGAAATTGCTGTAATAGTTTGTTGTATTCTGCATCTATATCCACTACCTCTGTCGACTCTTCCTTGACAGGCTCCTCCTTTGGCTTGTTAAACCATTCAGGAACAATCTCGACTTTCTTCCCTTTGCTTGCCAGTGCCTTTTGTTCAGCACCTTTCACATAGCTTTGTGCCTGCTCCACTGTTTGGATTTGCTGGCGACGCCATGAATCAGCCACACTATTGATATATTTCTCAGGTAATGCACCGTCTGTTTTCTCTAACACATATTCCAATAAGAAATTAACAACGGCAGGCACCATGCCGTAGCGCGTAATTAAATTTTCTGCTGCCTTGACCGTGTACTGGAATGGCTCTTGTCCATTATTTAGCTCTTTTATAAAATCATACGGTGTCTGCTTTTCATACTTCTCGTCTGCCACACCAAAAACATAGTGCGCTGGATAATATTGTGTTAAATTTTCACTTGTAATTGTTGCCGTTTGGTTTTGCTGTTGCAAATATTGTAACGCATTTTTTGCGAGCACAATATTTTGCATTTGCAAATTCGCTGCCAATGCTTCGAGATACTTTTTATTAATGCGCCCTGCTTTTGTAATAACATACTCAAACATCGCATTGACAACACCTACCGTTAGCCCGGACTCAACATAATTTTCAGCCATCTCAATGACATATGGCAATGGCTCCTCACCATTTTTCAATGCCTTTAAAAATTCATATGGTGTTGTTTCGTCATAGCGCGGTAGCCAATTCGCTAAATCTTGCTGCTTTGCTTTAAAAGCAAGCGGCGTGTCCATTGTTATTTTATACTTCACAGCACCTTTTTGCTCTTGCTCAACTAAATGCAATGCATCTGCCGCGCTCTTTAATGAGTGTGCCATCCAGTTTCCCGCAATCGCCTGTACGTAGTTTTGCGTTAATTTGCCATTCGTTTCACGCATCGCATATTCCATCAAATAATTGACAACGCCTATTGGCATTTTTTGAGTCAAAACCAAATCCTCCGCCAGTTCCACAATAAAACGCACAGGCTCCTTACCACCATAAAGCTGCTTTAAAAATTCATACGGTGTTGTGCGATCATAGACAAGCGCTTGCGAGGATGCCGCGAATTCACCAAGTGCCTCTTGCCCAATTTTATAAGGCTTCGTTCCTCGCTGTGCTAAAAACTGCTTGGCCTGCTCTGCCGTTTGGATATTTTGCAGCTGCATTTCAGCCGCAACGGACTCGACAAATTTTTCTGGCAGCTTGCCATTCGATAGTTTCCATACATGCTCAACAATGACATTCGTTACACCTTGTGCAATTTCATACACCGTCATTAGGCTTTCCGCTGTTTTCAACTGATTTTTAAATGGCTCTTTGCCTTTTGTGAGTATCTTCAAAAATTCATATGGCGTGGAAAGCTCATAATCTCTTGTCGCATCTGGAATACCACTAGCAGCAGAAGCCGTTTTTTGAATGGTTGGCATCACTTTCCCATTGCGCTTGCCATGCTCATCTTTCGCAATCCGCATCGCATCCTCTGCCGTCTTGGCTCCTCGACGCACCCATGTGTCAATAATGCTATTCATTAAATTGCTATTATAATCAAGCTTACCATCTGACATCGCAATGTATTCAATCAATGTATTAATCACGCCGTAAGAAATACCACGCTTTAAAAAATCATTGAACACGCGAACTGTTGTATCTGTTGGAATAACTCCGTGAATATCCTCATATACTTCAATAGGCGATGTTTTGTCCAAATACTGACTATGCGTTGATCGATTATCCTGCTCCGCTGGCTTCTGCGCTTTCGATGCAATGTCATAGCGCTTTAATAGCTTATACTCGTTTTGACTGTGCGAACTTAGCTGGTAATAGTCTCTGGCTTCTTTTTCAATCATTGCGGCGCTCAACGTTTGCTCACCATTTAATGCTTGCAGGACAATCCGCTGCATATCTAATGGTGAAAATTTATAAAGAAACGCCACTTTCGCAATCGTTTGCTTCAAATCGATAGTAAAAAGCTTATGTGGAATCATTGCTTGACTAATGCCGTCGAAAAATAATTTGAAATCAAAAGTACTATAATCAAAATCATAGCCATTCGTCAGCAGATCCAACTGTTGTTCTACATATAGCTCCTCGATATGCTGTAGTTCTTTTTCCGTCACATTTAAAAACACATCATTAAAGCCACGTGTCACCTCTGTATAATCATGCAACTTTTGAACTTTTGGGGCAAGCGTATCTCGCAAATGCTCAAACGCTTTTTTATCGATTTTTCTCATTAATGACACAGATAATATAGGGTCATCGAAAAATGATATCGAATCTAACGGCTGCTTCAAACGATAAATATAATGAGATGTGTCATTCTCCACCTTACAATACGTTTGTAGTAAGCCAATCGCCTCTAGTGTAATCCTTGCTTGAAACAGCCGCTTAATCGCAAAATCTAAACTATCAAGCAAATAATGATGATGAAAGGCAGTATGTTTATTTGATGCTTCAACCGATAACTTTAAATATAAGGCAACTGCATCAACCCCAATAATCGGCTGATAACAAAGCTGCAACATTTTCTGATTGATTCCATTAAATTCGTGAGGGCATTGAACTTCACAAATATCATACGGATGTAATTGATTCATAAAGGTCATACAATCCCTCCTACTTCACTATGCATTCTCTTGCTTATTTTGCAACTCTTTCAATTCCTGGATAAATGCATCAATATCGCAAAATCGGCGATACACAGAGGCAAAGCGGACGTAAGCCACTTCATCTAATTTCATTAAACGATCCATAACCATTTCTCCTACATCTTCCGAACGAACTTCCGATTGACCAAGTCGACGCAAATCCTTTTCAATCGCAATAACAAGCTCCTCTAGTTCCTCTAATGATACAGGGCGTTTTTCACATGCTCGTATCAACCCACGTAACACTTTTTCGCGACTAAACTCCTCACGCGCTCCTTCTTTTTTCACAACAACAAGCGGTGTTTCCTCCATTTTTTCAAATGTGGTAAAACGAAACGAACACTTCTCACACTCACGTCGTCTTCTTATTTCTTTATTATCATCTACAGGTCTTGAATCCACAACACGTGTATCTTTATATTGACAAGCTGGACATCTCATACAAATTTCTCCCGATTCATTTCAATTTATTACTTCGTTTTATTATACCAAAAATGACGATGGTAAAATAGCGTACTATATTATAACACATGAAAAAGAAGAAGCTGCCGAGAAAGTAAGTATACACCTACGTTTCTAGACAGCCCTTCAAATTCTTTATTCCCACCAATGCTTCAACTCTGTAAACCCTACATCCCACAGCTTAACATTCCCTGTGATGGTAATTGTCATTTTTTCATATTCAAAAAATAGCGGCACTTCTAGTGGCATTGGCATTGTTAAAAATTCTTTCAAGTAATCTTCAGCCATTTCAAATTTCTTATCTTCATCGGCAACAATGGTCACTTCCCCTTGAAATTCCTCATCATCTGGGATACCGAGATTTAGATAGAGTATTAGCTCCTCTTTGCCTTCAATCGTATAAATGTAAGTTTGACTAGCATTTCCTTCATTCATATATAAATTAGATTGAGGCTGTATTTTTTCATCGCCTATTATGAAAGCTGGCATTTGATTTGTTTGCGGCTTAGCCCCTGTGACTTCATCAATGGTCTGCAAAGGCTGTATCGAGCTGACTCTCTTTTCTAAAATTTCCGAAACAAGCATCACGCAAATTATCAGTATAATGGCAGACAGACTTGAGGCAATTAGTTTTTTTACAGTCAAATTTGAAGTGAAGCCAACTTTGTATGCAACGTAGCCTATTGTTGCCCCTAGCGTATTTGAAATCACATCATCGATATCAAAAGTTCCGAGATATAGTAAAGTTTGAAGGGTTTCTAATCCAAAAATAACAAGCAAAAACCCCCCAATAAATTTTTTATAATTTATTTGCATTAATAAAGGCACTAAAATACCAAAAGGGATAAACGCCGCGATATTGCCAAAATCATATAACCAAGAAAATGACCAATCCGGAAAAGTCAAAGGAACGCTTGTTGGAACGAACAAAAATTCATAGCCTGCCTCTATATAATCGCCTCTACCTTCTAAACGATTAAAGCCAAAGAACATGAAATATAAAATCAAAGCTGTATACACAGTCGTAATCGTCATGATGAAATTTCGTTTTTTCATATTTATCTCCACAAAAATTATAATTTTCTATCAATTACGCCTCAGCGTAATTGCGTCGGACCTTTATTTTTCTGGCTTAATGTATGGAACCATCTGAACAATTGCACCTACCGAAGCTGCTCTTACAAACGTTTCTCCTTCTAATGCAGCAAAATTTTCAGCCTGACCAGTAAGCATCACACCTAGAACAGGTAAATCCTTAAAAGACTTGTCCTTATTTTCCTGTAGAAACGTTTGAATTACTTCATCGTTTTTATCCAAATTATATTTTGCTAAATCTTTCACAAAGTCCGCATATGTTTTTTCAGATAAAGGATTTGCATTAAAGCCATATACCGGAACCCCTGAAGGATCTGTGTTTTCATCTTGAACTGCTGATGTCATGTATAACCATACAATATTCAGATTTTCAGGAATCATTGCTTCTATTTCTGCAACTGGATACGGTCGATTAAAGGAAATCGCCATTTCTGCTACATAATTCCCCATTGTACTAACAGCAGCTATATCATTAGGAATTTCCGTAAAATATCCTTTTAAATCTGGATGAAAAAAAGTGGCAACTTTATTTTTCGTTTGTTTATCGTATACATAATAAGATTCGTCTGATAAATAGAAATCAGGTACAAGTTCATTGTAATCAATGTCAAAGTGCTTCCAGCCATACGTGCTTGTTAATGTGCTCCATGGTACAACATAGCCATTTATATTCTTTGAACGACTTGTTACAACGGTTCCACCAAATATAGATGACTGCGTAATTTGAGAAGAGATTTGCACATTAGGCTCTGTAATAGCGTGCCATAAAAATAAATTATCCTGTAGTTCTTCCGACCCTTTAGCAGCAAAATAATCACTCGTTGTATAAAAAACTTTATAAATAATTGGCAATGATACTAACATAACAACAAGCGAAACGATAATAATCATCATCAGGTGCTTGCGCTTTGCTTTTTTCAATGCTTTTTGTAATGATTCTTCCATTATGACCCCTCCTTATTATGACGCTGAATAGTTTTTCGCGCTCGATATAATTTTTGTTTCACACTATCTGGTTGGATATGTAAAATCTGTGCAATTTCCTCATAGGTTAAGTCATAGTAATATTTCAAAATAAAAACCTCTCGATATTCCTGCTTCGTATCTTTCAATAAATAGGTGATCTCATCCTTATGATTAATTACATCAAACTCATTATTTGCTTGCTGTAGCTTTGCATAAATCTCTTCCGTTAAAGAAGATGTTTGTTCATCTTTTTTACGCTTTAAATCAATATACTCATTTAACGCTACGCGAAAAAACCATGGGCGAAGATTGCTTTCATTTAATGTGCGTAAGAGTGTGTACACTTTGTAAAACGTGTTTTGAATAATATCCTCAGCATCCTCCTTTTTAGCGCCTTTTGCTAATAAAAGTCGGTGCACTTCCTCTCCCAATTGCAATAGATAGGAGGTTAGCTTCTCTTCTTTTTTCATTTCATATCCTCCCTACATCTAGACAACGAATGAGCGAATAAAAATGTATACAGTATTTTTAAAATTTTTTCTAACAACAAATAAGCTATTTGCCACCCGAATTACTCGGTTAGCAAATAGCCTATGTTTGTCTCATAATACGTTACTCATCTTTTAAGCACCAACGATAACAGGTCCCATACCGCGTGGCACAACGACTGCCTCACGCATTTTGGCGCCGAGTGCTTCCGCAATGTAATTTGCTGCAACTGTTGGATCTAAATCACCGCAAGTATACACATCAATGCTCGCATAGCCATGCTCTGGAAAGCTGTGTATCGTTAAGTGTGATTCAGAAATAATTACTACTCCGCTTACTCCATGTGGCGCAAATTTATGAAAAGTGACTTCGCGTACTTCTGCCCCTGATCTTAAAGCCGCATCGACAAAAGTTTGTTCAATAAATTGAACATTGTTTAACTTCTCTAAATCGCAATCCCAAAGCTCAGCAATAACATGACGTCCCATCGTTCTCATGGTTCGCTTCCCCCTTTGACATAATATTTTAGCATGTTCAAAGTTGACTACCACGGGGGAAAGTTAGTCCAAAGAGGTCCTAACCCTTTAAGTAGTCATGTGTTTGCAATCAATACATACACATGTGTGATTATAAGATGTTTTCCTAATAGTTGCAAGTGTTAAAATAGGGACTACTAGAAAAGTTCAATTTTCTATAGCCCCTATACTATTATATTATGCGTTCACCATCGCTAATGCATTGGCTACCTTTTTTGTTAAATCAACAACGCGCGCTGAGTAGCCCCACTCATTATCATACCAAGCAAGTACTTTCACTTTGCGGTCACCCATTACCATCGTCGTTAAACCATCTACTGTTGATGAATATGTTGTTGTATTGTAATCAGAAGATACTAAAGGCTCCATTGAAATATTTAAAATACCTTTCATCGATCCTTCTGCTGCTGCTTTAAATGCTGCATTGACATCTTCAACTGTTACATCTTTTTGTAAATCCACAACTAAATCTACTAAAGAAACGTTTGGTGTCGGTACACGTAATGCCATGCCGTGTAATTTCCCTTGTAATTCAGGTAAAACTAATGCTAGCGCTTTCGCCGCACCTGTAGATGTCGGAATAATCGAGGAACCACAGTTACGTGCACGACGTAAATCTTTATGCGGGTTGTCTAAGTTGTTTTGATCATTCGTGTAAGCATGAACTGTCGTCATTAAACCGTTTTCAATTCCAAACGTATCATTTAATACTTTTGCAACTGGTGCTAAGCAGTTTGTTGTGCAAGAAGCATTTGAAATAACATCGTGTTTGTCAATATCTAATAATTCATCATTTACACCTAGCACAACTGTAATATCTTCATTTTTACCTGGTGCAGTTAAAATTACTTTTTTCGCACCTGCTTCTAAATGTAATGCCGCTTTGTCACGCGAGTTGAATTTACCTGTCGCCTCAATTACGATATCGACGCCCATTGCTTTCCAAGGTAATAACTTTGGGTCACGCTCTGAAACGATAGCGACGCGCTTACCATTTACGATTAATGCGTCTTCCGCTGTTTCAACAGTACCTTCGAATGGACCATGATTTGTGTCATACTTAATTAAGTGCGCTAATGTTTCAGCTGGGTAGCTCGCATTAATAGCGACTAAATTTAATCCCTCCTGAACAATAGCTTGGCGGAAAACCATGCGTCCGATACGACCAAATCCGTTAATTGCAATAGAAACTGACATATAAAAAAGCCTCCTGTAAATAGGTTATCATTTTATTTCGTATTCTTGTCAATTAGTATAACACATTATCCGAAAAGATGAACATATTTTATGTCATTTTTAAAAGTTCTTATTTTCAGACAACTAAAAGGGTTTAAACCAATAGTAAAAAGGAAAATGAAACGCTTTCATAACGATGCACTCTCAATAGCCCAATACATTTAGTATAACATATTTAAAAAATCTTTTCGAAAAAAATTTACAAATTTCTGACCTTCGTTCGTCTAATATTGTAAGAGAGGTGAAAAATTTGGATTTTGAAGCAATTTATGAGGAGCATTTTCACACAATATACAAATACATACGCTTAATGGTATCACATGCACAGCTAGCAGAGGATTTAACACAGGAAACCTTTGTACGACTTTTAAAAGGTAATTTTCGCAATGAGGCACATATTCAAACATTTATCCGACAAATCGCACGCAATCTTGTCATTGACCATTATCGAAAAAAAGCATTAATTCAGTGGCTCCCGTTTACGCAAGAGCATGAGCAGCATGATTTCACATACACACCACATGATTGGCTTGCTCAAAATGAACTGCGTCAAGAGCTGTATGAGGCATTACAGCAGTTGAAGCCATTGCAGCGAGAAATCTTAATTTTTCGCAAAATCGAGGAGTTATCGATTGAGGAAACGAGCTTGATTACTGGTTTATCTATCACAAAAATTGCGAATACACAACGCAGCGCAATGAAAAAGCTTCAACAATTATTAGGAGGTGAATGGCATGAATCGCCTTGAACGACAGCTACAGCAATTAAATCATTTACCAAAAAATGAGCAGTTGAAAGCACAAATAAAGCAATCGTTAGCACAGCAGCCTATGAAAAAAACCTTTAAATGGAAAATACCAGCAACTATTGTAGCTGTTTGTAGTATTTTCATTTTATTAATACTAACAAACCCTGAGCGTTCATTACAAAGTGCTGACACAAATGCTGCAACACTGTATACGTACTTTGATGGGGAAGAAGGAGCTTTTAAAGCAAAGACCTCTAGCCTTTTTTATACGTCCATTCAAAAATGGCAATCTGAAGAATTTATTCACTACTTTCAAAATATAAAAACGCTTCCACTAGTAAAGGATGGTCAGCTTGGCCGGCATATCGTGGATGTTATTTTTATCGACAATGGCGAACAAAGAAAATTTCAACTATCTAACTTAGATATTTATGATGTTGACCAAAATATTTATTATCGGGACGATAATGTTGCAAGGCATCTTATGATTTTTATGAATTTATCTCAATCAAAAAAGCTGAATTTCCTTTTTATTATTTGTTTATTCGCTATATTTGCTATAAATATTCTATCAACGCGTTACTATAAAAGGCTCAATATAGATACTAGAGATATTTTCCCAAAAACAGCGAGCTTCTATATCCATTCAATCGCTATATTCAGCGTATTTCTTCTATTTGCTTTTTGGGTCTTTTTCATCGGGCCAGCCTATGTCCTCCCTTTCGCTGCCTGTTTTATCTTAAGTGCCTATTTTCAGTTGCGAGAGACGAAGCATTGGGCACCGTCATTAAATATTTTAAATTTCGAACGAAGAAGAATAATCGTTTTGTGTAGCTTAATCATCATCTTACTATTTTTCGGATTTTAACAAAAATAAGAGGATTGTCTGAAATCGGACAATCCCCTTATTTTTAGTTTGGTTGAGCGATTCTATCAGTTCGTTGAGCGAATTTGCCGATTGGTTGAGCGATTTCCTTTGTCCGATGAGCGAATGATCACTTTTGAACTAGGAAATTTTAAATGACAGCCCATTGTTGCAATATTTTTTCCAGTTGCTGTGCTGTCGATTCCTTCGTCGTATTATTGTAGATAACTGCATCCGCTCCTTGCTCCTTTACCGACATCGGCAATTGCGAGGCTATACGGGCACGCGCTTCGTCCTCTGGAAGCTGATTACGCTCCATTAAGCGGGCGAGCTGAATTTCCTCCGTGACAGACACGACTAAAATTTTATCGACAAAATGTTGTAGCTTGCTTTCAAACAAGAGCGGAATATCCATTACGACATGTGCTGCTCCACCTTGCACAAATTCATCTCGTTGCCGAAGCATTTCCGCACGAATTGCAGGATGAATAATATCATTCAATACTTTACGCTGCGCAGGTTCATGGAAAATGATTGAACCTACCTTTTCGCGGTCCATCGTGCCATCTGCTTTTATCACATCTTGTCCAAAGGCTTGTGCGATTTGCTGCAATGTTTCCGAACCAGGTTCCACCACTTGTCTCGCCACTAAATCCGCATCAACAATTGGCAATTGATAACTTTGCAACATCTGTGCAACTGTACTTTTACCGCTTGCAATGCTCCCTGTTAATCCTATAATCATACAGATTCCCCTTTATCTTTTAGTATCCACTTAGGCACTAGCTTTATGTAAATGAGTTCCCCTACTAGTTCGACAATTGTTTGTGTCACAATAATTGCCGCTGCGATTGTTGCCCATTCATTAGGAAGTGCCAACGCTAAAGGTAACACAACAAGAGAGTTCCTTGTGCCCATGCTAAAAACTAGCGCCCTTCCAGCTCCGACATCTAATTTGACAAAAGCTACAATAAGTCGGGCAACAATAGGTGTAATCATTAAAAATAAAACATAAATTGGAAGAACAGCGATAATTTGATCGAACTCACGATATACTTGACCAATTTGTGAAGCTACTACAGCAATTAATACAAAAGCCATAAAAGGTACAGGTAGCCATGCAGTTGACCCCAATACCTTTGCGCCCAGCGTGTTCTTGTTAGCCCATAGCTGTGTTGTAATTGCTACAATAAGAGGCACTACAATTAGCAATAAAAATGCCTCCGCAAATGGCTGAACATGTACAATGCCCATCATTTCTTCCCCTATAAATAACCACAAATAGAGCGGTAGCAATAGTAACTGAACAACAAATAAAATAGGCGTAGCAGCTAACATTAACTTCTCATTACCCTTCCCTAGCTGTGTAAAAACAATGACATAATCAATGCATGGTGTTAGCAATACTAAACAAACACCTAATAAAATAGGTGTAGGCTGCGGAAATAGAGTTATTAAAACCCAAACAACAAGCGGCACCGCAATGAAATTACCCAGCAATAATGTCACGATAAATTTACTATTGGACAGCGCCTCACGCAGCTTTAAAAAGGGAATTTGTGCAAACATGCCGTACATTAAAATGGCAATAAGCGGTGAAATAGCTACAGCGAAATAAGCTGCCAAATGCTCGCTTACTAAGCCTAGTATTGCTCCTAACAGCAATGCAAAAACATAAATCCAAATTTGCTGATTTTCTAGCTTCTCTCTATAATGTGTCACTTTGTTCTCCTTAATAATGCCACCCTTTTAAGCAGTTCCTTGTGTTTTATTTTTGACAGCTTGGGCAATATGTTGAGGTACGACCAGCAATAACAACCGATTCTGTTGCCGATTGACATAGTGGGCACTGCTTATGGCCATACATTTTCAAGCGATTTTGCATGGAACCTGCGCCACCATTAACAGTGCGATAGTCTGAAATGGTAGAGCCACCATTGTCAATGCTTTCCTGTAATACATTCACAATCGCTTGAAACAGCTCCATTTTCTTTGCCTTCGAAATAGCCTTCACTTTTTGTGTAGGGCTAATTTTCGTTGCAAATAAGGCTTCTGTTGCGTAAATATTACCGCAACCCGAAATCACTTGCCCATCCATAATCACTTCTTTAATCGTTTTATTTTCATATTTTGATTTCGTACATTGTGCTAAGAAAAATTCACACGCAGTAGCATCAAATGGCTCTGGTGCCATTTTTGTTAACGGTGCATGCTCCTCAATTGTACGTAAAAAACGCAACTCACCAAAGCGGCGAATATCACTATATACGAGCAGCTCTCCACTTGCTAAAATAAATGTCGCATGAATATGCTTGCGAAATTTTTCCTCTGCAATTTCTGCTGTATTTTGCACGACAAACCATGCACCCGTCATCCCTAAATGGTTGACGAGCACAAATGGCTCTCCGTCTTTTTTTAAATGAATAAAAATATATTTAGCACGGCGTTCAATTGCCGCAATCGTCATCTGCTGTACACTTGTCTCAAACCACTCAAGCGCACCACCTTTAACGATCGTTTGCTTACCTGCCGCATGAGATGTATAAACCGTGTTGGATAAAGTAACAGATTGAATTGTTTTACCTTCAACTAACGGCTTTAAATCCTTCACGACACCTTCGACCTCTGGTAACTCAGGCATCAAAATCACTCCTTACTTCGCATCATACCAAGAGTGACCGTGAGAATAATCAACCTTTAATGGTACAGTTAATTCAATAGCAGATTCCATCACTTCTGGTACGATACGTTCTAAAATTTCAATTTCTTCTACTGGTGCTTCGAAAATTAATTCATCATGTACTTGTAGTAATAGCTTCGCCTGTAAGCCTTCCTTCTGCAAACGAGCATCCATATCAATCATTGCTTTTTTAATAATGTCTGCCGCGCTGCCTTGAATTGGTGCATTCATAGCTGTACGCTCAGCAAAGCTACGCAAATTGAAGTTTGAGCTATTTATTTCTGGTAAATAACGGCGACGATTTAAAATGGTTGTGACAAAGCCCTCACGTTTTGCATCGGCAACGATGTTTTCCATATAGCCTTGTACACCTGGGAAGCTTTGTAAATAGCTTGCAATAAATTCAGCTGCTTTTTTACGTGGGATATCCAAGTTTTGTGACAAGCCATAGTCGCTAATGCCATAAATAATGCCGAAGTTTACCGCCTTTGCTGTACGGCGCATATTTGCGGTTACTTCATCTGGATTTGCTACACCAAAGACATCCATCGCTGTGCGCGTATGAATATCCATCCCTTCCTTGAACGCTTCAACTAGCACAGGGTCCTGACACATATGTGCTAATACACGTAGCTCAATTTGTGAATAATCAGCCGCAAATAGTACCCAACCTTCCTTTGATGGGACGAATGCTTGGCGAATTTTCCGTCCTTCTTCTAAGCGAATCGGAATGTTTTGCAGGTTTGGATCTGTTGAGCTTAAGCGCCCTGTTGCTGTCAATGCTTGCTGGAAGCGCGTATGCACTTTGCCATCCTCCGCATGTACCTCTTTCGTTAAACCCTCAATATAAGTTGATTGTAGCTTTGCTAATTGACGATAATCTAAAATATGCTTGACCACATCATGCTCTGACTGTAGTTTTTCAAGCACATCTGCCGCTGTCGAATAGCCTGTTTTCGTTTTCTTTAAAACAGGTAACCCTAGCTTATCGAATAAAATAACACCTAATTGCTTCGGTGAATTAATATTAAATTCTTCACCAGCAAGCTCATAAATGGTTTGCTCAATCACTGAAAGCTTCTCTAGCAATGCCTGCCCCATTTGCTTTAATGTTTCAACATTCACAGAGATACCTGCGATTTCCATTGCCCCTAAAATTTCCGCAAGTGGCAATTCTAAATCATGATATAAATCATATTGTTCATTATCTTGTAACTTCTTCTCGACAACAGGTTGTAAATGCCACACTGCAATCGCTTTACGACTTATATGATCTGCTAGTACATCCTCTTCTGGTACTGTCCATTTTGCCCCTTTACCATAGATAACTTCATTTGGCTGTACATTTGTATAACCAAATTCTTTTGCAAGTGTTGCGACATCATCACCTGAAATAGCAGGGTTGACGATATATGATGCCAAAAGTAAATCAAATGCAACGCCTGCGAGCTTGATATCATAACGGGCTAAAATCGCCTGTGTCGCTTTGCTATCCACAATGTACTTTTTCTTCGTTTCATCTTCTAACCATGCTTTAAAAGCATCGCTTTTTAAAGCGACATCCACAGGAATATACTTCGCATCTACGCCATCTGTTATCGCAATACCAAGCATAGCACAGCTATGATAATGCTCATTTTCTAGCTCGACATGCAATGCCAGCGTATCCTTTAACATAGCGGCTGTTATATCGTTCACAATATTTAGCTGGATTTCTTCCTGCTCTTGCGCTGTGCTTTGCATATCACTTTTTTCAATTAGCGATTTAAAGCCAAGCTCTTGCCAAACAGTAAGTAGCGCATCCTCGTTCGGCCCTGCGTAAGCTAATTCATCTAGTGTCACCTCAATTGGTGCTTCTGTAAAAATCGTGGCAAGCTTTTTTGACAAATGAGCACTTTCTTCATTTGCAACAAGCTTCTCCTTCATTTTTGAAGCCTTCATACCACCAATCGCTTCATATAAGGCTTCAACAGAACCGTATTCCTTTAATAGCTTAATCGCCGTTTTCTCACCGACACCCGGTACCCCTGGAATATTGTCTGACGCATCGCCCATTAGCCCTTTCATATCAATTATTTGCGCTGGTGTTAAACCATATTTCTCCTCGATATGTGCTGGTGTATATTTTTCAATATCTGTAATCCCTTTGCGCGTAATATAAACCGTTACATTATCCGTTGCCAGCTGCGTTAAGTCTTTATCACCTGAGACGATAATGACTTCGCTCCCATTCGCTTCCGCTTGCTTCGCCAATGTGCCGATAATATCGTCCGCCTCATATAAATCAAGCTCATAGCGCTTAATATTGTACGCATCAATTAGCTTGCGAATATAAGGAAATTGCTCAGACAATTCAGGCGGTGTTTTTTGGCGACCACCTTTATATTCACCATAAGATTCATGGCGGAATGTCGTTTTCCCTGCATCAAATGCAACTAACATTTGCGTCGGCTGCTCTTCCTCTAAAATTTTTTGTAGCATCGTTGTAAAGCCGTATGTCGCATTCGTATGAATTCCGCTATCATTCGTTAATGGTGGCAATGCGAAAAATGCGCGATATGCTAAGCTATTGCCATCAAGTAATAATAATTTTTCCTTCGCCATTGTGTACGCTCCTTTTTCAGTTCGACAATTAATTATGCTTCAGTTAGACTTTTACTGAGGCAAAGTAAAAACATGCGTTCGAACTATTGTCTTCTTAACTTTAGCGTGAATCCGAGTTTTTTTCCACCAAAAAAGGCGCTTTTGCATAAACTTTCCTAAAAAATTTTTGCAAAAGCACCTACTACTCTATTTTAATTTCTTAAACTTATATTGCTCCATCGAAGGCTGACTCTTTTTATAAAAAATCTCCTCGAAAATAACCGTCAGTAAAAAGGCATTTAAAAAGCTAATAACTAAATACAGCGGCATTCCACCGAGATGATATGGCATTAAGCTTCTCATAAACACTTCCACAAAGCCAATCTGCGCAAAATAAAAAATCATACCAACACCCACTTGCCAAATTGGACGCGGATCTTTACGTTTGTCAAACCATAACACTTTTTTAAAGGCGTTGCGCACATCCTCAGCGATGATGATACCGAGTAGAAATATCACGACAAATAATACAGGTATATGAAATAGGCTCGTTTTCATCCATTCAAAATGACTTGATTGAAAAAGTGCCGTCATTGACGTTGCCATAATAAATGCGACTAGCACATTTTGAATTCGCTTGCTCATACCATCCACCTCTCCATCAATTACGCCTCGGCTAACTCTAGTCCAGATTTTTTCGAGTTTACCTCGACACGCGCCAACGGTTAACTGGCCTGCACGATGCAGGCCTCAATCTGTGACATCCGCCAGAGGTCTCATCTTAATTCAGCACATATCTTACAATCTGTTGAATTAAGACGAATTGCATAATCTATTATAGCAAGAAATAGAGAAGTGAAAAGAAACTTCTTTCTCCTTAATCGGAAGGATATAGATAATCACCATAATTTATGGGTAATTTTTTGTATCAACTATAATGAGGTTTAATCATGCGGAAAGGACTTATACAATTGTTGTAATGTTTCGAGTTGTATAAAGGAGCTGCCCAAAAAGATATCATCTTTTAGGCAGCTCCTATTTTTGAGTTTAATTGAGCGAATGTGATGGTCTTGCGGGCGAATTTCGCTTTTTAACGGGCGAAAATGGTCGTTTTGCGGGCGAATTTCACTATCTTACGGGCGAATCATTACTTTTGAACTGAAAATTTCGAAAACACACGCTTCATCGCCTTTTCTTTCAATGAATAACTCATCTAGATTTCCGTTATTCAAAGGTGATTCCAACTTTCTGGACAATCCCCCCAATTTCCTAGCAATCAAAAAGCTAATAGCTGACGAGAAGCGTTATGTTCATACGCTTTTTCGTCAGCCTCCACTAGTTTAAATTTTAAAGTGTTCGATTTGTGCTTTTAAGTTGCCAATCATGTCGTTTAATTCTGTGGCAATGCTTAGCATTTCTTCAGTTGTCGCTGTTTGCTCTTCCATTGATGCTGCAATGCTTTGTGAATGCTCACTAGATGCTTCAATTGATTCAACTGTTTGATTTGTCGTTACAAGCACTTGATTTGAACTTGCGGCCATTTCTTGAACGGTCGCTGTTACTTGTTGAATCTCACTATTCATTTCATTCACTAATGTTGAAATCGTGCCAAATGTTTCACCAGCTGAGTGCATTGCCGCATTTTCATGCTCAATTTGTGCGACAACATTGGTAATTGCTGTAACAGAATCATTTGAATCTTTTTGCATACCTTGAATCAAAGCTGTAATATTGCTTGCCGATTGTGCCGATTGCTCAGCCAATGAGCGGATTTCATCTGCTACAACTGCGAAGCCTTTTCCGTACTCCCCAGCTCTTGCCGCTTCAATCGCCGCATTCAATGCCAATAAATTAATTTGATCAGAAATACCCGAAATAATTTTCGTAATTTGGCTTACTTCTGTTGAACGTGCATTCATCTGTTCCGTAATTTCCAAAGATGCTTTCGCTGTTTCATGAATATTTCCAATGCCTTTTACAGAGCTTTGAACAACTTCATTCCCTTGCTGTGCAACATTTGTCGCATTTAGCGCTTCATCAGAAATTTTTGATGTTACATTGGAAATATACGCAATTTGCGTCACCATTCGGTCAATTGCTCCTCGGTTTTGCACAGCACCTTCTACAATGACTTCACTGCTTGAAGCAATTTCCTGAACAGCTCCAGCTACTTGTGTTGAAGCAATCGTTAGCTGTTCTACACTTTCCTTCAAAGTAGATGAGCTTTGGTCAACATGTGTCGACGTAATATTAACATGCTGAATTGTTTCACGAAGCTGCTCTTGCATTTCATGGAAGCTCTGTGCTAAATTACGTACTTCCCTATCGCCTTCCACAACGACTTGCTGCTGCAAATCACCCTTCGCAACAATTTGTGTATGCTTTATTAATCTTTCCATTGGACGTGTAATATTGCGTGCAATAAACAATGCGATTGCTATGCCTATCGCAACAAAAATAACGGAGATGACAGCCATTGTAATAATAATATTTGTTTTTAGCTCACTAATAAAATCAGCATCTGCATCCAAGCCTATGACAGAATCTGTGCCAGGAATTTGTAAGAATGTCGATTTATGCTCCCCATAGCTATCTTTATAAATTGGGCTAACTACTATACCTGTTGTACCCATCGCTTTTGTTTGATCCTCTGAGAAAGCAGTTGGTGTCAAATACTCACCATCGTCGCTTAATACTAAAATTAATTCTTGTCCATTTACTTTACTAATAATATAAACATGCTCTAACCCTGTTTGATGTTTAAAATCAGAAGTAATTTTTAAAAGCTTTTCAAATTCATTACGGTCTGTTTTGGCAGCATTGATTGTGTCTGCATCAACTAATCGCTCAAGCTGCTCAATTTTTAATGTTAAATTTTGTTCATACGCTGGAAGTATTTGATTATTAATTAACTTGCTTGTTACAGCATAGCAAAGTATACCGAAAACAATGCTTAAAATACTAATTGGTAAAATAATACTCATCAATATTTTCGTTTTAACTGAACTTGTTTTTTTGCTCATATGTAAGCCTACTCCTCTCTATTTTTGTAATCCGCTTAAAGCAAGTACCTCGTTCTTTATTGTAACAAATGACATAAAATCTAATGATAAAATATGTTCATTTTGACTAAATGAATCGCTGACAAAAAAGATAACTGCAAAGGTTGTCCCACTATCTTGCGGTAAAATTCGATACTCTAATAAATGTTCGAATTGCTGTTTTAACTCTTCATGTTGGATGGATTCAATATCCTCAAAAGTTAGCTGACTATCAAATTCAGCACAAGTAAAACTGTAAATACGCTCATCCATATTGGCAATTTTTTGTGACCAATCTGGCTCCCACTGCCTCAAAACATACTCGTACGGATTAATATCATAGGCATGTACACCAAGCTCTGTCGTACCGATACCAGCAAAACGTAAAGGATTTATTTCGATTGGAATTAACACACCTTGTGCATCAATGCGAAGCTCAATATGGAACGGATAATTACGCAAATCAAGCGAGGTAGCTAATTCACTCAAGTATTGTTCAACAACTTGTAAATATTGAGTAACTACTTTTTTACTTGTATAATAAATGCGGTCACTCATGTCTTCGGCGTCTCGGAACATGCGAGCGAATAAATTTAAAATAACTGGCTTCCCATCCGCATTAAAGTAGGCATCTACCGCTAGCTCCTGACCTTCAATATAGGTTTCTAAAATAAATGTTTGGAAATTTAAAATGTCCTTTGAATAAGAGGTTGAAAGACCATTATTATCTACCAATTGTTGAACAGCTTCTGTAAATTGCTGTGCATCTTTAATTTTTTGTACTCCTACACTTGAATAGCCAATAGCTGGTTTTAAAATAATCGGATACGATATGGTGCTACTATCCATCATGCTTAGCTCTTGTAATGTACTTTCCTTGAAGTAAAAGCTCGGGAAGCTAGCTGCTAAATATTTGCGGAATGCCACTTTATTTTTAAATAAATTTGACCATCTTGTAACATTTAAATGTGCATAATGGTCTGTCAATACTTTAATCGCATTTTCAGAATTGACAATGACCAGTTGATTATCTTGTAATTCAAATGTACTTGCTGGTGATTCATTTATTAATTGCTTGTTCACAATATCGTACATTGGCATTTTAGTATGAATTAATGCTTCTTGTAGCATTGGAGATATATAATTAGTATCTAGAAAAATCACTATTTTTCCACCTTTCTGAGTCTTAAGTACTTTTAAAAATTAATCCCATTACGGACATTTATCATTAGTTATTTAGCGAATTAATATGCCAAAACAACTAACCGTAGTTCATTATACTACAATAAATTTTAATTGCCACATTTACCTCCAAAAATATCGTTTTTTATAGGAAATAAAATAAAAAGCTACTCAGAATAAAAATTTCTGAATAGCTTTTCAATAAAGATTATTCTAAATAACCAGATAATACTTTAGCATAAGGAGAATCTGACGGTATAATGATAACGGTATCATCACCAATCGTCTTCTTATATGATTCTAATGTACGATAAAGCGAGTAAAATTCAGGGTCTTGTGAAAAAGCGTTATTGTAAATTTTTGCGGCTTCAGCTTCACCTTCTGCGATTATTACAGCAGCCTCACGATTTGCTTTCGCCAGTAATGTTTGTACTTCTCGATCCGTGCTTGCTTCGATTGCACGCTTCTCCGCATCCCCTTGCGATAAATAAGTTTGTGCTGTTTTTTCACGCTCAGAAATCATACGTGTAAAAATTGCCTGCTCGTTTTCTGGTGGTAAATCTGTACGACGGATACGCACATCGATTACTTCAATACCGTAATTATCGTTAGCTAATAGCTCATTCACTCTCAATGTTACACTGTCATTTATATCGCCGCGTGATGAATCTCCAGCATTAATAATTTGGTCGTAATCTAATTTCCCAAGCTCAGTACGGATTACCGAATAAATAAATTCACTCATACGACGCTCTGCATTCGGCAATGTCCCAGCACTCGAGATAAGTGCCTTCGGATCAATTACGCGCCATACCGCATAATTATCAATAATAATTCGCTTTTTATCTTTCGTATTAATTTCTTCTTGCATCATATCGTACGTCATTAAATTTTTTGGCAATGTCGTTACGCTTTGGATAAATGGTATTTTCATATGCAACCCTGGCTCACTCTCATATTTCACCACTTCACCAAACTGACGCACTATTTTATATTCATTTTCCTTAACGATATAAAGATTGGCAAAAGCGATGATCGCCATCACAAAAACCGCGGTAATAATCATGGCTGACGTTGCCCATTTACGCATATTTTTAGGCTGTTTTTCTTTTTTGATTGTTGCTGATTCAGCGTCTACCGCTTCAACATTTTTGCTGTTCTTTTTCGTTTTATCCCCAAATAACCTTTTTACAAACTTCTCTAAATCTCCATCGAAATTGTTGTTACTCATTGGCCATCGCTCCCTTCCTCTTTAGGCTTTGACGCGCCTGGTTGAATCGGTAAATATTTCATCGTGCTTCCTTCATCATCATTCATAATATATATTTGTGCTTGTGGCAATACCGTTTCTAATGTTTCTAGTACAAGACGCTCACGTGTAATCACTTTATTATCTTTATACTCATTATAAAGCTGCTGAAATACCGCTACATCCCCAACGGCTTGCTCAATACGCGCAACTTTTTGTCCTTCTGCCTTTGATTTAATAGCAGCGATTTCCCCTTCTACCTCACCCATGCGCTGATTTTTATATTTATCCGCTTGGTTAATTTTTGTATTCTTCATTTCGCGCGCATCTGTTACAGCAGTAAAGGCAGCACGTACTTCTTCATTTGGCAGCTCAACATCTTGAAGCTTGACACCCAATACGCTAATGCCAACATCATACTTTTCCATTAATTGCGTTAATAACGTTCTCGTTTTAGATTCAATATCCGATTTCCCGTCAGTTAAAGCAGCATCTATCTTAGAGTTGCCGATAATGGAACGAATCGCACTTGAAGTAGCACTATGTAATAGCTCTTTCGGATCCTGTGAATGGAATAAATATTTTTTCGGGTCAGTAATTCTCCATTGTACAACTAAATCAGTTAAAACAAAAAATTCATCGCCTGTAATCATTTTTGTTTCCATAGGATACACGTCCATATCCCCTTGTGAACGCTCTTTATAACCAAACTCTAAGCTAAATGTTTCCTTCGATAACACTTCTACATTTTGTACTGGCCACGGCAA
Source organism: Metasolibacillus meyeri (assembly GCF_003049505.1). GTDB lineage: Bacteria > Bacillota > Bacilli > Bacillales_A > Planococcaceae > Metasolibacillus > Metasolibacillus meyeri. The sequence goes on along the minus strand of NZ_PYWN01000063.1, from coordinate 28,412 downwards.
TTTAAAATGTAGCCCTGATTCTGTAATTGTTTCTCCCGGTTTACCAAAAGTAATCACAACCGCCTGTTCCGATTCGTCGACTGTATACCATGTTGTCAATGCAGCTATAACACCGACAATGGCAAACAGCCCTAAAAACATCGTTAGTAAGACACGCTTTGTACTCATATATGTTCCTCCCTGTATTTCACTATAGCTTTTCTACGGAAGAGGCTATGAAAAGGTTTCAATTTAAAGCATAAAAATAAAGAAAAAGCGCCTGAAAAATTTTCAAGCGCCTTCCTTTATATTGTAGTTTTGAAATGGGGTTTCTTACGTCTTATTATATAGATGCTTTTTTAAGCATTTATAAAGCAATTGTAAAGATTTCGTTAAGATGATGGTGCAAGTGGTAGCTGAATTTGAATTTTTGTTCCTTTACCTACTTCGCTTGTGACAACAATTTTACCTTGGTGTGCTTCCACTAAATGTTTTACAATGGCGAGACCTAATCCTGTACCTCCTGAATTGCGGCTACGTGCGCGGTCAATTCGATAAAAGCGTTCAAATACACGAGCAATTTCGTGCTTATCGATACCGATTCCTTGATCCGCTACTTCCACGATTCCATAGTCAGCATTTTGCTTCATTGTGACAGTAATCACTGTACTATCAGGAGAATATGTCACTGCATTGGAAATTAAGTTCGTAAAAATTTGAATTAGACGATTTTCATCCCCTAAAACACGTACATCTTTATCCATTTGCATATCAAACTGCATATTTTTTTCATCAAGTCGAGGGCTCGTTACATCAACAACTCTTGCAATAACTCCCTGTAAGCTTGTTGGTGCAATATCTACGGAAAAACCATGTTGCTCAATTTTCGATAGCTCCAATAGATCATGAATAAGCTCCTGCAATCGATTGCTTTCCTTATAAATAATTTCTAAAAACGACAACAGCATATTTTCATCTTTATATGCACCGTCCAGTAATGTTTCAGAAAAGCCTTTAATGGAAGTAATCGGCGTTCGCAACTCATGCGAAACATTCGCGACAAAGTCTTTACGAATTTGCTCTAAACGAATAAGCTCCGTTACATCATGCATGACTAATACGACACCGAGCCAACGTCCATGCTCCCCAACAACAGGTGCGCCATACACAAGCTTATGCGTAATTTCCTGCTGTAACTCCAATTCGAGCTGTTTTTGATATGGCTGCTCTGTTAAAAAAACATGATCAATAAATACTTCTAATTTTTCAGGCAAGCCGACCGTTAAAAAGTTTTTGTTTTGCACTTGCTCAACTGTTAAATCAAAACGATGAAGAAATTGCTTGTTGACAATCGATATATAGCCTTCTCGATCAATCATCATCAATGCGCTCCCCATATTTTCAATCAAAGTTTTTAAACGTTCTTCTTCGATTTCACGTATTTTCGTAATATCCTGCAAGCTACGAGCTAAAACATTAATGGAGTTGCGTAGTTCAACAATTGTTTTCGGACCGTTTGCAAAGGCACGAGCATAATAATTACCAACCGCTAATTCTTGCGCTGTACGTGTAACTGCTTCGATTGGCTCGACAAAATTATTCACCATTCGATATGACACTAAGCCGATAACTGCAATAGCTACTAAAAATAAAAACACAAGGACGAGCATTAAGCGAACGCGGATATAGCCAAAATACTCTTCATCTATATGCGCATCATATGCTTGCAATAATTTTTCCTCTTGCGACGAAGTTAATTCAATATTTTCCTGCTGAATAAGCTCCCCCACATTTTGCTGAACGATTTCTGTTTGCACTTCTACATAGTCCTCTAAATAAAAAGGAAAAAGCTGACCTATCACAAGTTCTAGGACAGCAAAGATTGCCGTAACAAGCAAAATAAAGGACAAAAAGAGTCGGCCACTCATTGACTTATTCATTTTCTAGGCTCCTCAAATTTATAGCCTAATCCACGTATCGTTTTAATAAACAGCGGCTTGCGGCTATTTTCCTCAATTTTATCGCGCAAATGGCTAATATGTACATCGACAATACGCGTATCACCAGCAAAGTCATAATTCCATACGGAGCTAAGTAGTTGATCACGTGTCAGTACACGGTTTTTATTCTCTAATAAATAAACAAGCAGCTCAAATTCCTTTGGTGTAAATTCCAATGCCTCATCATTTAAAAAGGCCTCAAAACGCTCTGGGAACACCTTTAAACTGCCATATTCATATGTAGTCTCCCCTGTTTTCACCTCTTCTGCCGCTGATGGTGTAAAGCGACGTAATACGGCCTTTACTCGCGCAATCACTTCACGTGGGCTGAAAGGCTTTGTCATATAATCATCTGCGCCAAGCTCTAAGCCCAACACTTTATCGAATTCATCGTCACGAGCGGTTAACATAATAATCGGGATATTCATGCGCAGGCTTCGCAATTCCTTGCACACTTCCACGCCATCCATTGTGGGCAACATTAAATCAAGCAACATTAAATCTGGCGTTTTTTCAACCGCTAAATCAAGTCCTTTTTTCCCATCATGTGCAAGAAGCACATTGAATCCAGCCTGTTCCAAATTATATTGTAATAGTGTCGCAATAGATAATTCATCCTCTACGACTAAAATTGTTTTCGTCATTTCCTTTGCCTCCATCATCGATTTGAAACCCCCATCTCAAATCTATTATATGCGAGGAGGAGATACTTTAAGCGTTCCTTCCAGCAACTGTTCCTTTTCCATATTACTTGCTGTTACATTGATAATCACTTCATTTTTCGCTTCATCAATATGCTCGATTTCCAATACAAAATCGACTGTTTCATAATGATACACAGGTGCCAAAAATTTAAGCGCTTGCTCTAAAATATAAGAGCCTGGACCTGGCATATGCTTAGAAATCGCTGAATTAATAATGCCTGTTAACATAATTTGCGGAACAATTGGTTGCTCAAAAGATGTGCTTGCCGCATAATCATGCTGAATAAATAATGGATTATTATCATTTGTTAAACCTAAATAGATTAATAAATCTTTATCATCCATTTTTTCAGTAATATGTAGCTTTTCGCCAACTGTTAAAGTTGAGATCAATCTACCTTGCTTTCTATTCTTTTGTAGCAATACGAAGCAACTCCTTCTTTATGCGATACTTTTATAGTAACAACTTTTTGTAGAAAGCACAATGTTGTGAAATCATGGCTTCTGCACTAAAAGTAAAAACTGTTCAGATATTCACTTTATTGCGAGTTAATAGAACTTTTTATTTTTAATTCATCACCATAAACTAGAGTTGACAAAATGCAAAATAATTATTTGAAAGAGATAGATAGCCTTATTTGTTAATCTTTTTTAGAAAGCTAAACATGCTGTTGATCTCCGTTGCGATTGGCTCGCTTCCCTCGTAACGAAAATCGACGGTGTTTTCAACCTTCTATCACGATAGACAGTGACACGACATGCCATTCAGCTCACAGATTCTAATTTGTGGTTATCAACTTTATTTTTGTTAAATTAGAAGGCTATATCTATTTTTTAGAGAATTTAATAAAGTATAAAATTGTAATTAAAAAAATTATAGTATTTTATAAGGTTTTCAGTATCATCTCTATATCTTTAATTAGAATATTCAATCAGTGGAGGTTTCTCCCACCTCCACTGATGCTACTAAAGGAACACAAGCTAAGCGCTTCACATCCTGTGAAAACGTTTGTGTGATCAACGCCGTATTGGCCGAAAATAGTTTTTTTACAGGCGGTTTGGTCCCCCACTTCATTTTGCTTGCTAACACACCTACTAGATCAAAAAATTTAAGAAGAGGAAGAGCCCTAATGAAAAAGATTTTGTTTATGATTGTACTATGTTTACTCTTTATTTCTTCTATTACGATTCCTGTGCATGCAAATGTGGAATATGCAGATGGGGAGTATAGAGCAAAATCCGCACAACAATTTGCTGAAAAATATATTGAAAAAATCATTTTGGACATTGTAAACTCAGAAGACGCACACAATTATAATTTAACAAATAGTACAAATATTACCTTTAGTAAGTTGCACAAAAGATATAGACTATCTAATGATTTTGTAACCACTAAAAACGAATTATCCGAGGACGAAGGAATCGTGGATTCAAATGAATATATCGCTGTAGTTTATCAAGATAATATACCTGTTAATGTAATTGCCACTGCCGAAAATAAAGATGGCGATTATGTACTTTCCATGTTTGGCTATGGAAAAGATTTAGCCATGGCACTTGATGCGAAATCAATTTCTGATGGGAAAATTTTCTATGAAGTGCCAGCAGATGCATGGTATATATTTGAAAACGGCAGAGTTTTAGGATTTGCTAAAAGTGCACAACTTCTAATTGAAAAACCACTAAAATTACCAGAGTTTAGAGAATACATTTATAAAAAATATGCATCACCAAAAGAAATTATAGAGCATGGGCAAAATACTGCAGTAGGAGGAAATTTCAATAAAACGTATGAGGAAGTAATGCAAGAAAAGGAATCTTCAAGTCCTGCAATGGAAGAACAAGATTCTTCCACCTCTACTCTAAAGCTTTCTCTAATTATAGGAAGTGTAATTTTACTTATTAGTTATTTTGCTTTGAGGTACTATAGAAAACAACAAAAATATTAATTTGTTAGAAACAGGGGCTGCTTAGAAAGAAAATTCTTTCAAGACAGCCCCCTTCTTTATATTAAATTTAGTTACTCAAAACACCCATAACCGATTTTACAGCCTCTGCTGAATAATCTAGTGCTGATTTTTCTTCATCTGTTAACTCTAGCTCAAAGATTTTTTCTATACCGTTTGCACCTAATAATGTTGGTACACCTAGGCAAAGGTTTTCATAGCCATATTCGCCTTCTAAGTAAGCGATTGATGGCAATACACGCTTTTGATCCTTTAAAATCGCTTCAGCCATTTCAACCATTGCGGCTGCTGGTGCGTAGTAGGCTGAGCCATTGCCAAGCAAGTTAACGATTTCTGCCCCACCATTACGTGTGCGGTTGACAATTTCCTCTAAGCGCTCTGGTGCAATTAATGATTCGATTGGTACGCCACCAACAAATGAATAGCGTGTTAATGGAACCATCGTGTCACCATGTCCACCTAAAACTAGTGCTGTCACATCTTTTACAGACATATTTAATTCCTCTGCAATAAATGCGCGGAAACGGGCTGTATCTAAAACACCTGATTGACCGATGACGCGATTTTTTGGGAAGCCTGTTGTTTTATAAACGGTATATGTCATCGCATCAACAGGATTTGTTAATACAAGTACTGTTGCATTCGGTGAATATTTTGCAATTTGCTCCGATACGGAAACCATGACTTTTTCATTCGTCTGTACTAAATCATCACGGCTCATACCCGGTTTACGTGCGACACCTGCTGTTACAATAACGATGTCTGAATCTGCTGTATCTGCATAATCAGCCGTTCCTTTTACATAAGCATCATAGCCTTGAATTGGCGCTGCCTCCCACATGTCTAATGCTTTACCTTTTGTTGGATTTTCAGCTTGTGGGATATCTAGCAAGACAACATCACCTAGCTCTTTTTGCGCTGCTAAAAACGCCGCCGTTGCCCCAGTGAATCCACTACCAATTACCGTGATTTTTTTACGTCTTAATGTCATGATCAATCCACTCCTATAAATGAAATGTTTTCCTACTTTTATAGTATCAAAAAAAGGGTATTTATATAAGTCAAACAAGTGGCAAAATTAGCAAATTTATCAGACAAGCATTGAGCAAACATCTATAGTTAATGTGCGAAATTGGGTGTACTTACGTGCGAACTGCAATGTTTAACGTGCGAAAACGAGTAGCTTACGTGCGAATCATTACTTTTGAACTGAAAAATCCCCATAGAAAAGCAAAAAGGGTGCCAGCAAAGCGGCGCGTTAGCCTGCTTTTCTGACACCCAAATCTATTATAGATTTTTAATTAATTCGTTAGCGAATTCAGAGCATTTTACTTCTGTTGCGCCGTCCATTAAACGTGCAAAGTCGTAAGTTACAACTTTAGAAGAGATTGTTTTTTCTACAGATTTTGTTACTAAATCTGCAGCTTCTTGCCAACCTAAGTGCTCAAGCATTAATACGCCAGAAAGTAATACTGAAGATGGGTTTACTTTATCTTGACCAGCATATTTTGGCGCTGTACCGTGAGTAGCTTCGAAAATAGCGTGACCCGTTACGTAGTTAATGTTAGCACCTGGTGCGATACCGATACCACCAACTTGTGCAGCTAATGCATCAGAAATGTAGTCACCGTTTAAGTTCATTGTAGCTACTACGTCGAACTCAGTTGGACGAGTTAAAATTTGTTGTAAGAAGATATCAGCAATTGAATCTTTTACGATGATTTTGCCTTCAGCAACAGCTTTAGCTTGTGCTTCGTTCGCAGCAGCTTCACCTTGCTCAGCTTTAATTGCATCGTATTGGTTCCAAGTGAATACTTTATCAGCAAATTCAGTTTCAGCTAATTCATAACCCCAGTTTTTGAATCCACCTTCAGTGAATTTCATGATGTTTCCTTTGTGTACTAAAGTAACAGTTGGTTTGTTATGTTTAATTGCATACTCAATTGCAGCACGAACTAAACGCGCTGTACCTTCTTGAGAAACAGGTTTAATACCTAAACCAGAAGTTTCTGGGAAGCGAATTTTGTTAACGCCTAATTCAGTTTGTAAGAAGTTTAATAATTTCTTTTGCTCGTCAGAACCAGCTTGGTATTCGATACCAGCATAAATATCTTCCGTATTTTCACGGAAAATAACCATGTCCACATCTTCTGGACGTTTAACTGGTGAAGGTACACCGTCAAAGTGACGTACTGGACGTAAGCAAACATATAAGTCTAACTCTTGACGTAATGCTACGTTTAAAGAACGGATACCGCCACCGATTGGTGTTGTTAAAGGTCCTTTAATTGCGATTAAATATTCGTCAATTTTATTTAAAGTTTCTTGTGGTAACCATTCGCCTGTTTGGTTGAATGCTTTTTCCCCTGCAAGAACTTCTAACCATTCAATTTTCTTTTCGCCATTGTATGCTTTTTCTACAGCTGCATCAATTACGCGAGAAGCTGCTGCCCAAATATCTGGACCGATACCGTCACCCTCGATGAAAGGGATTACTGGATTGTTTGGTACGTTTAACACGCCATTTTCTACTAAAATTTTACCGTTAGTCATGAATAGTTGCCTCCTATATTCGAAAATCTAGGACTGTGCATCTGCCCCAGTCCTAGATAAGTTTAGCATATTTTTTCAAAGCGTGCATTGGCAGTCGTAAAACTGCTATAAGTAGCAACTTGTACGAGTGCTAAACACACATTTTTAACTTATTTATGAAAATTAACGCTCTTCAACTGGAACGTATTTTTGCATGCCTGGCCCTACATACTCTGCACGTGGACGGATTAAACGGTTGTTTGCATATTGCTCTAAAATATGTGCTACCCAACCCGATGTACGTGATACAGCAAAGATTGGTGTAAATAGGTCATGCTCAATACCTAATGAATCATATACTGATGCAGAGAAGAAGTCTACGTTTGCTGGTAGTTTCTTTTGTTCTACAATCATGTCATGGATTTTAACAGACATTTCATATAATTCTGGTTTGCCTGTTAGCTTTGTTAATTTTTCAGACATTACACGTAAATGTGGTGCACGTGGGTCGCCTTTGCGGTATACGCGGTGACCGAAGCCCATGATTTTTTCTTTATTGTCTAATTTATTTTGTACCCATGGTTCCACATTCTCAAGTGAACCAATTTCAGATAACATTTTCATTACTTGCTCGTTTGCACCGCCATGTAAAGGTCCTTTAAGTGCGCCGATTGCAGCTGTTACACCTGAATATACATCAGAAAGTGTTGCTACACATACACGTGCAGTAAATGTTGATGCATTTAATTCATGGTCAGCATGTAATACTAACGCTTTGTCAAATGCTTCGATTTCGATTTCTGCTGGCTCTTCACCTTTTAGCATATATAAGAAGTTTGCAGCGTAGCTCAGCTCAGCTTTAGGTGCCACTGGCTCTAAGCCTTTACGGATACGAGAGAATGCTGTTACTACAGTTGCAATTTTCGCTTGTAAACGGATTGCTTTACGATAGTTAGCTTCTGGGTCCATTACATCTGCTTCTTCATCGAACACGCCTAATAATGATACAGCTGTACGTAACGCTGCCATTGGGTGAACTGTATTTAATGGGTATGTTTTAAATTGATCAAGAATAGCTTGTGGTACAGCCATATTATCAGCTAGTTGTTGTTTTAATTCAGCAAGCTCGTCCGCTTTTGGTAAACGAGTATGCCATAATAAATAAACTACTTCTTCAAAGCTAGCATTGTCTGCTAAATCATCAATATTGTACCCTACATATGTAAGTGTATCATCAATAATTGAACTAATTTTAGACTCTGCTGCTACGATACCTTCTAAACCACGTGTTGCTGTCATAAATAATCGCTCCCTCATGTTTTGTTGACTGTATTAGTGTTTAAACACACTAATTTCATTAACTATATGAACCTATAAGTAAATCGCTTACATGAACCATTATAATCAATTTTGACGGCTTTGTGAATGAAAAGTAACTATTTTAAGAAAAAAAGGCATTAGGGATGAAAAAATATCATTAAAAGAGAAGAAAAATACATAAAGTTTTAAGGGGTGGAATGATTGCATCATACACATTTAAAATTTTTAACAACCAACAATATAATAAAGTATTTAATTGTTGTTAGTTACTTACTACTCGCATTTCTTTTATTACCTATTTCTTTAGCTTTACTTTGCGCGTACTTGTTATACCCAATTGTACAATTTTTCCACAAAAAGTTGCATCTTCCTATTATCATTAGCATCACATTAACCACAGCTTTATGTTTCGCTATTATTTATCAACTATCTGCTATTCTTTTTCAAAGCTTGTTAACGCTTATACCTCATTTTAAAACGCATTTAGATACATTTTCAACACAATATGCTGATTTATTATTTTTCCCATTGCTGCTTGAGAAATCATTTTCTTTCATCGATTCCATTATGATGACACTTGTCAGCATTGCCCAACACACTTTCGGCTATTTATTTGAGTTTTTTATCTTTCTACTCGTCTTTTATTTTTCCTTATTTGAATCAAGAAAAAATCGCTTATGGTTTTTTGTTTATGTACCGAAAAAATATCGCGCTGAATGGCAGCATTATTTTAAGCGCGCTTTACATATTTTTTCATATTTTTTATTTGTATCACTACAACTATTTATTATGACCTTTGTTTTATTAAGTATTGGCTTTTATTTCTTAGGCTTTGAAAATCCAATTAGCAAAGCCTTGTTAATCTCTATTGCTGACGCATTACCATTTTTCGGGATAGGCATTTTTCTTATCCCACTAATCATCTACTTTTTTATTATTGGACAAAAGTGGTTATCCATTTCATTAATCGCCCTTTATCTTTTTATTCAACTATCGAGGCAGCTTGTAGAATCCATCGTTTGGGCATCGACCTTCCAATTACGTATGGTACACTCCTTCGTTATTAGCGCTGCCTCTATTCTTTTATTCGGGATATACGGTATTTTACTCAGTCCGTTTCTCTTGCTCATCGCAGTGAAAATAAGCGAAAAATCTATTTTTGCTCGATAATAATTTGACTATGTTTCATTCTTCTTCTTACCCAGCTAAAAATAAGTGGCTTAAACAGATTACGCGTAAATGGTAACAGTAATAAAAAGCCAATTAAATCTGTTAAAAAGCCCGGTAATAGTAATAACACACCACTAATAAACAACGCAAAGGCTTCTATCATCGCAACACCAGGTGACTTACCTTGTGCGATGCTGTGTTGAAGCGATTGGAATGAGCGGAGTCCTTTATTTTTCAAAATAAAGGCACCTATCAGGCTTGTTGCGATAATGAGTAGCAATGTTACGAAAACGCCTAACCACTTACCAACTAGAATAAATGCAGCAATTTCTGCAAAGCTTAGTACAATGAATAGAAGCAATATTTTTTGCATACAAGCACCTCCTACTTACTTAGTAATACGAACTATGACGAAAAAGGTTTCATTGTGAAAAGGACTGTTTGGCACTTGCCAAACAGCCCCCATCTCTTTTATAGAACACTCGCATGCCCTTTATAAATAACACCTGTTTCTGCGTCCATTGTAATTTCTTGTCCTTGACGGATTAGCTCTAATGCACCCTTTACCCCTACAATAACAGGAATGCCAAGGCTCAAGCCAACGACAGCCGCATGGCTCGTTAAGCCACCCTCTTCCGTGATAATTCCCGCGCATTTTTCAATCGCTGGCATCATTTCACGATCTGTGCCGATTGTTACTAAAATGGCACCTTCCGCATCATATGCTAGTGCCTCTGCTGCATTGTTCGCCACCAATGCTTTCCCTACTACAGACGCTTTGCCAACACCTTGACCACGTGCAAGTAAATCGCCAATAACATGTACTTTCATTAAGTTTGTCGTGCCGGCTTCACCGACAGGTACACCAGCTGTAATGACAACAACATCACCATGATCAACAAAGCCATGCTTTAATGATTCATCAACAGATAGCTCTAAAATTTCATCCGTTGTTTTGGCACGTTGGCATAGAATTGGCTTCACGCCCCAAACTAATGTTAAAAGTTGTGCTGTGTTTTTAGAGCCTGTCACTGCTACGATATGCACACCTGGGCGATACTTAGCAATCATTTTTGCCGTGTTCCCACTTTCCGTCGGTGCTAATACAGCCTTAATACCTAAATTCAGTGATGTATAAGCTACAGCTTGTGAAATAGCCTCTGTCATATTCGCTTCTTTTCCACGGCTCTGTTTTGACACAATCGAGCGATAATCTAATGATTGCTCTGTGCGCTCTGCAATTTTATTCATCGTTTGAACTGATTCTAACGGATAAAGACCCGCTGCTGTTTCACCAGATAACATAATTGCATCTGTACCATCAATAATTGCGTTCGCCACATCACTTGCTTCAGCACGTGTTGGACGTGGATTGCGCTGCATTGAATCTAACATTTGTGTTGCCGTAATAACGGGTTTTGCTGCTTGATTACATTTTAAAATAAGCGACTTTTGTACTAATGGCACTTCCTCAGCAGGAATTTCCACACCTAAATCTCCACGCGCAACCATTAAGCCATCTGAAACTTGAATAATTTCATCGATGTTATCAACACCCTCTTGGTTTTCGATTTTAGGGATGATTTGAATATGGCTGCCGTTGTTTTGTTCTAGCAGCTCGCGAATTTCTAAAACGTCACTTGCTGTACGTACAAAGGATGCCGCAATAAAGTCGACATCTTGCTCGATACCGAATAAAATATCTTGCGCATCTTTTTCAGTAATGCCCGGTAATTTAATCGAGACACCTGGAACGTTAACGCCCTTTTTATTTTTTAATACGCCAGCATTTTCAACAATCGTGTGAATTAAGCCTTTTTCAGTATCTTTTGCTAATACACGCAATTCGATTAATCCATCATCTAATAAAATGATATCATCTTGCTCTACATCATCAATTAACTCTGCATATGTAACAGAAAAGCTAGCTGCTGTTCCAACAACTTCTGCCATTGAAATATCAATTACTTGACCTGTTACTAAATGTAGCTCGCCATTTTCCATCGTATGTGTACGAATTTCTGGTCCCTTTGTATCTAATAAAATCCCTACAGGCTTTCCGACTTTCTCAGCAGCATCACGAATTGCTGCAATACGCACCGCATGTTCCTCATGCGATCCATGCGAAAAGTTTAAACGAGCAACGTTCATTCCAGCTTCAATGAGGTTTTCCAGCATTTCTGGAGATTCACTTGCCGGCCCAATTGTACATACTATTTTTGTTTTTCTCATAAGTTCACTCTCTCCATTTGATTAATATTAAATCGATAATTCCTTAGACAACGTATATAAACTTACATCTGCTTTATGTTCATTTTCATACGCTTCCTTTAAATCATAGTCCACAACTGCATGATTTTGAATTCCTACTGCGCGACCAGCTTGTCCTTCAAGTAAAAGCTCTACAGCTCTTGCGCCAAGTCTTCCCGCTAAAACACGATCTCGAGCTGACGGTGCACCGCCTCTTTGCATATGGCCTAGCACTGACACACGAATTTGGACACCTGTTCGCTCTTCTAAAATTTTTCCGAGCTTATGTCCAGGCATTACACCTTCCGCAACAATAATAATACTATGGCGTTTCCCACGAGCAGCACTTCGCTCTAAACGTGCAACGATATCTTCAATTTCAAATTCTTCTTCCGGAATTAAAACTGTTTCCGCACCTGCCGCTAATCCTGTCCAAAGTGCGATATCGCCTGCATTGCGCCCCATTACTTCCACAATAAATGTGTTTTCATGACTCGTTGCTGTATCACGAATTTTATCAATCGCTTCAACAGCTGTATTAAGCGCTGTATCAAAGCCAATTGTATATTCTGTACCAGGAATATCATTATCAATTGTGCCGGGAATTCCTACACATGGGAAGCCATTTTCCGTTAATGCCATTGCACCTCGGTATGAACCATCTCCACCAATAACAACTAAGCCATCAATACCTTCTTTACGTAAGTTCTCAATGGCTTTATTTTGCATTTCATCCTCTTTAAACTCAGGGAAACGCGCCGAATAAAGCATTGTACCACCACGTTGGATAATGCCACCTACTGACCCTAAATCAAGAAGCTCGAAGTTACCATTATAAAGCCCTTCGTAGCCATAGTAAACACCTACAACATCTATTTTATGGTAGTGCGCTTTACGAACAACCGCTCGAATCGCGGCATTCATTCCTGGCGCATCTCCTCCACTTGTTAAAACAGCTATTTTTTTCATCAAAAATCCCTCCTCGCATGACGCTATTATCACATTATCATGAATGTACACTTTATGTAAGCACTCTACACGATTCAATCAACTATTTTTACAAAAAAATAATAATTAACGGGCTGTTCTTTAAAAGTTTACTCAACTAAGACGACTATTTGCTCAATAAATCGCGTAGCTCATTTAAAATAGCTGTTCAGAATATATTATTTCTGAACAGCCTTATCTTTAAACATCTTTTACTATTATAGTTTAACAATCCAGCCAAATGAATCTTCTACTGTGCCGTTCTGAATACCTGTTAACGTATCATAGAGCATTTGTGTTACTTCGCCGATTTGTCCGTCATTTACTGTTAGCTCCGTATCTTGCCATTTCAATTGCCCGATAGGTGAGATAACTGCGGCCGTCCCTGTGCCAAAAGCCTCTTCTAAAATGCCTTCCTTATAAGCTTGTACCACTTCATCAATTGTAATACGACGCTCTTCTACATCAATATTTTTTGATTTTAATAAATGCAGCATCGAATCACGTGTAATACCTGCTAAAATGCTACCATTTAAAGCAGGTGTAATCACTTTTCCGTTAATTTTGAAGAAAATATTCATGCTACCTACCTCTTCAATATAACGATTTTCCTTACCATCTAGCCATAAAATTTGCGAATAACCTTCCTTGCTCGCAATTTCCTGCGCTTTTAACCCATTTGCATAGTTACCGCCTGTTTTTGCTTCACCTGTTCCACCTACAACAGCACGAACATATTGCTTTTCAACTAAAATTTTGACTGGGTTAATTCCTTCACTATAGTATGCACCAACAGGAGACATAATAATAATAAAATGATAGCTTTTAGCTGGCGCAACACCTAAAAATGGCTCTGTTGCGAAAGTATATGGTCGAATATAAAGCGATGTCCCTGGCTCGCTTGGAACCCAGTCTTTGTCAATTGATAACAACTGCTTTAGTGCATCCAACGCAAACTGCTCGTCAATTGCAGGAATACATAGACGGTCATTTGAGATATTTAAACGCTTAAAGTTGCGCTCTGGTCTAAATAATTGCACATCACCAGCAGGTGTTTTATAGGCTTTCATACCTTCAAAAACAGATTGTCCGTAGTGGAAAATCATAGCCGATGGATCAAGTGAAATAGGTTGATACGGAATAATACGTGCATTATGCCATCCTTGCTCTATCGTGTAATCCATCATAAACATATGATCCGTAAAATGTTTACCGAACCCTAGCTGTTCAGCTGTAGGTTTTTCCTTCGGTGTTGTAGTAAGTTGTGTTAGTATTATGTTTGTTGACGACATATTGCTATCCCCTGTTCTATAAATCGATTACGCCTTGGTTAGCTAGATTTTGTCATAAGCCTACAGGTTACTACTTTAAAATCTATGACCTCTGCCAAAGGCTTTATTTTGATTCAGCATTCATCTCGCTACCTAGTGGCGCTCTGAATCAAAACTCAAATCCATGAGTCAAAATAATTATATGTCTATCCTAACACGCTTTTACAACATTGTGTGCTATAAATTCAGATTATTTTTTAATTTTCGATAAATTGACCAATTGCCTTAAATTTTTCATAGCGATCTTGAACAAGTTCTTCCTCATTTAATATGGCTAACTCTGTAAGCGTCGCTGTTAAATACTCCTTCATTGTGCTTGCCTGCTTCTCAATATCGCGATGTGCGCCACCAGCAACCTCAGGAATAATCGTATCAATAATTTTCATATCCATTAAATCTGGCGCTGTTATTTTCATCGCTTCTGCTGCTTGTTTCGCTAGGCTCGCATCCTTCCATAAAATAGACGCTGCGCCCTCTGGTGAAATAACTGAGTATGTGGAATTTTCAAGCATTAAAATACGATTCGCTACGCCTAATGCTAATGCCCCACCACTTCCGCCTTCACCGATGACAATACTAATCACAGGCACTTTTAAGCCAGCCATTTCAATTAAATTACGGGCAATCGCTTCACTTTGACCGCGCTCCTCAGCTGCCTTCCCTGGATAAGCACCTTTTGTATCAATAAAGCATATAATTGGACGCTTGAACTTTTCCGCCTGCTTCATTAAACGCAGTGCTTTACGATAGCCCTCTGGATGTGGCATACCGAAGTTGCGACGAATATTTTCCTTTGTTGTTTTTCCACGTTGATGACCAATAATCGTAATCGGCTGCCCATCAAACGAAGCAATCCCACCAACGATTGCTTCGTCATCTCCAAATAGACGATCTCCATGCAATTCAATAAAATTTTCGAAAATCGCAGCGATATACGCTAATGTTGTAGGACGCTCTGGATGGCGCGCTACTTGCACACGATCCCACGGTGCCATATTTGAATAAATCGACTTTTCTAGCTGCCCAAGACGTGCCTCAAGCTTTTCAATTTCACCACTCATATCAACATCTGCGTCTTGCGCAATATGCTTTAGCTCATCAATTTTTTGTCGTAATTTAATAACCGGCTCTTCAAATGGCATAGTTTTAGACATGTGCTGCTTCCTCCTTGCGATGTAACTTAACAATCGTCGCTACTTTATCACGCATTTCATGACGGTGGAAAATAGCATCTAATTGTCCATGTGCTAGTAAAAACTCTGCTGTTTGGAAGTCATCAGGCAGTTTTTCACGTACTGTTTGCTCAATAACACGACGACCAGCAAAACCGATTAATGCTTGAGGCTCTGCAATATTGAAATCTCCTACTGACGCAAAGCTTGCAGATACACCACCCGTTGTTGGATGTGTCAAAATCGAAATATATAATAAGCCCATCGCACTATGACGACTTAATGCAACGCTTGTTTTCGCCATTTGCATTAAAGACAAGACACCTTCCTGCATACGTGCACCACCACTAGCAGTGAAAATAATAAATGGTACACCTAGCTCTGTCGCCTTTTCAATTGCACGCGTAATTTTTTCACCAACTACAGAGCCCATTGAGCCCATACGGAAATGCGAATCCATAATCGCTACAACCACTTGCTCATCCTTTAACGTACCAATACCTGTTAAAACCGCTTCATTCAAGCCTGTTTTCTTTTTGTCCACTTCAATTTTCTCCACATATGCTGGGAAGCCTAAAGGGTTGGTTGTTTGTAAATGGTCATCCAAAGATGTAAAGCTACCTTCATCTAAAAAGATTGCCACACGCTCCTGTGCTGTTAACTTTAAATGATGCTGACAATTTGGACATACTTTTAAATTTTGCTCGACCGCTTTTGTCACATGGATTTTTCGGCACTCAGGACATTTCGTCATTAAATCCTCTGGAAAATCCTTTTCCTTTGTTGCATTGAAACTACCTTTTTGTTTTTTTCTATTTACTGAAAATATATCTCGTATAGCCACTTCATATCCCCCTTATCATTCACCCTGAATAATTTCTATCCATTCTTCGTATGCTTCAATGGCTCCTTTTATGTAGCCCATTTGCAATGATTTCATAAACATTTGGAGCGCTTCTTTTTCTCGCTCTGTGACAAGCTGCTTGAAAGTTTGCGCGCTATAGGCCAATAATTGCAACCATATCTTCAGCGACAGCCGATTATTTGAAGCGATGATGCACTCTTTCAAAACATCCTCTCGCACAAGCTCCTGTTGCAATTCTACTTTAATAAATAAACTTTCCCATACTGGCAAGTTGCGCAAAGACTCACTTCTACAAATAATGCGAATCGCTTCGCGCTCATGCATTTCACGCGTTGCATGAACATCTTCAATAGATTTTGTATCTTGTAAAATAAAAGATGATAAAATTTCGATTAGTTGATGATGATGAATGGATGCTAAAAACGTACCGCCTCCATGTCTTGTTTCGATTAAACCTAGCAACTCTAAGCTGCGCAGTGCTTCACGTACAGAAGACCGCCCAACACCGAGCTGCTCTGATAAAACGCGCTCTGATGGCAATTTATCGCCTGGCTCAATTTGCTGTTCATGAATCAATGTTCGAAGCTCTTTAACAATTTGCATAAACATTTTTTTATTTTCAGTCATAAATGTCGATACTTTCCCTTCATATCGTCACTACTTTGTAATTGTTATTATTATGTAAATCAGCCGTGCAAATGATAGAGAGCATGCAGCAGTCATCCACATACTCCCTATGCCTTTTACTTATAGGTGCGATTTTTTAACAGCTTCACTGTTTGAACAAAAGTGGTCTGACCACTTTTGCACATTTCCAATATACATAAGTTTTAACAAAAAGTAAAGAAAAAACTGTGCTAAGTACAAAAAATTGCACTTAGCACAGTTTACATCGCTTGCATCCGCATATGCTTTACTTTTAATTGCGGTTTACCGAATCGAAATTCTAAGACACCTTCTACGTAGGCGATAAGATTTAACTCAAGCTGCTGCTGAACAGCGGCAAATTCTTTTGGGAATAATGTAGCAGAAATGCTACCATACTCATCTTGCAATTCAACGAATGCCATTAACTCTCCCTTTTTTGTACGAATTTGCTTAATTTCTGAAGTAATACCGAGCATTTTTACATACTGGCCATCTCGTTGCCGATTCACATTATATGTCGTGGCGCTCACTTGAATCGTTGTGCGCCATTTCGTTAATGGATGCTCCGATAAATAAAAGCCCAGCACATCTTTTTCATATTGTAGTCTTTCTTGTTGTGATAAAGGCTCTGTTACTGCTAATTTCGGTTTTCCTACGTTAAAGTCAACATGCTTTCTGGCCGCTTCAATCGAGGCGAGTAGCACCGCTCGATCCAATTGAAAATCATCTAGCGCGCCGGCTTTAATCAAAGGTTCAATCGCTTTTTGCTGAAAGACAGCAGTTGACAGAGAGCTTGCCAAATCAAATAAATCTTTAAATGGCGTATCTCTCTCATTTCTTACTTCCATTAAACTTTTTAAAAAGGGTTGTGATACATTTTTAATCGCTGATAAACTATAGCGTATTTGACCATTCTCCACTTTAAAATGACGTCCGCTTTTTTGTATGGACGGCGGTAAGATCGTTATTCCCTTTGCTTTCGCTTCAATTAAAATTTGTACAAGCTTATCTGTGTTTCCTGTCGCGTTTGTCAATAATGCCGCATAAAAATTCACAGGATAATGCGCCTTTAAATAAGCCATTTGATAAGAGATTAGGCTGTATGCAACCGCATGGCTTTTCGGAAAGCCATAATCAGCAAAGCGCACAATCAATGCATATACTTCATTTGCGATTTGTGGGTCATAGCCTTTGTGCTGGGCGCCTAGCACAAAGCGTTCACGCTGACGCTCTAGTTCCTCACGATTTTTTTTACTAACTGCACGACGTAAAATATCCGCTTCACCAATCGAGAAACCTGCCATGACATGAGCGATTCGCAATAGTGATAGGTAAGCCTTTGAAATAATCTCCAGCTTTTCCCCCACTCCACACCGTACGTGAGACTTTCACCTCATACGGCGTTCCATCATACCAAAATCGAATTTATTATCTAACAGAATTTCCAATGCTTTTTGTTTAGACTTTAAAACTTGGTTAAATCGTTTCTAATTTACATTTTCGGCGCAATGTGTTTATTTTCTTAATCATGTCATTGTCGAGGTTTAATTCTACTTTTAATCGTCCAATTACATCTTCTTTTACTGCATGAATTAAGCGATGCACTTTTTCATGAACAATTATCAGATTGTTGTACTTGTCATCACCACCTAAATGTCTCGGTTTTTGATGATGACAGTGTACCTCATTGACCTCTAATTCCATTTTCGTTATTGCACATTTACCTTTTTGAGCAGAGAATCGAGAAAGACGATTATCGTTGTATTCGACTGTTTCACCCATTACTGGATTTCTCATTAGTAGTGTAATTTTAAATTCAATATTGGCATTCAACTTTTTGTGTATCAGTTGTCTCCCAACCTCACTATAACTTGAGATTTCCTGGGTGAATTGCATCGGGGCTTTATGTGAAATCTTTGCTAATGGTATTATTGCCATTTTACAGAGATAATGAATCCCTTTGCTATCGCCATATTTTTCTTCAATAAATTTACTCATTGTACCCGTTTCTGTTCTTACATCTTTAAAACGATTTTTCCTAATTTTTATTGTGAGGTAATCCACTTTATGAAAGTCTTTACTAATATGTGTAGCTGTATCATAATAATTATGGAGTCCAGCGATTGTTGCGTTGTAAATACCGATATTTTTCGGTAGTTCGCTAGGCTTTCCATGTTGAATTTGTTTGACAGCGGTTTTTATTTTGTTTACAGTTTGGTCAAATGCTTTTTGATTCATATGTGACCTAACTGTAAATTTATCTTTACTGCTTGCTTTATATGCGCTCCATTTAATCCCTTTGCGAACAACCTTCATTTTGAATCCTAGAAACTCTGAATAGTTTTTCTTTAGGTTGACGATTTTTGATTTTTCTTCACTGATTTCAAGCCCTAATCGTTCTTGAAGCCATTTCGTCACTGCTATTTTGATAACTCTAGCTTCTTTAAGTGTTCGACAAAAGATTTTAAAATCATCTGCATATCGGACAATATGCATTTCTTTTAAATTGGTAGCTTGGAGTGCTTTATTAACTGCAATACTGCAAGAGTATCGATGTCTTGTGTTCATCCCGTTCCATTGTGAATGAATCCACCAATCGAATTCATTTAGTACGATATTTGACAGTAAAGGAGATAAGATTCCCCCTTGTGGTGTCCCTTTAGTAGGGACTCCTTCTCCGATAATCTCAGCTTTTAACATCTTGGAAATTAATTTTAATAATGTTTTATCTCTAATTCCAAGTTGCCACAATTGTTTCATTAGCTTGCCATGATTCACGTTATCAAAAAATCCTTTAATATCAATATCTACAACAAAGTGCAGATTATTGCGTTGCATTAGGTGATAACATCTTGCCATAGCGTGCGTTGTGCTCCGATTAGGTCGGAATCCAAACGAGTAGTCATAAAACTTAGCTTCACATATCGGTTCCAGAACTTGTCTAATACATTGTTGTACTAATCTGTCTTCAATTGTTGGTATCCCTAAAGGTCTTAGTTTCCCATTCACTTTAGGAATCATTACTCGTTCAACTTTATGTGGATGATAGTTGGCTAATCTTTTTCTAACTTGAAATACCAATTGGTCAGGTGTTAGCCTTTCTAAATCTTCTATTGTGTGTTTATTATGTCCCGCTGTAAGACTGCCATTATTAGTTTTAATCTTTCTGTATGCTACAAGAATATTTTCTCTATGCAGAATTTTGTTCATTAAATCGGAGAACTTACTTCCACTTTTTGCTTGACTGTATAATTCGTCATCCATACTTTGCACATCGTAGTATTCATTGTAGCGAAGTGAATCATTTTTCAAAGTCTTATTGCTTTGCATTGTCAAAGTCGGTTCCCTCCTTTGCAGAAGTGGATTTCCTCTTTTAGTCATACTCGAACCTTTGAATATTCTGTTATAACTTTTTCTTTTAATTGATATGACTTGTGCCTATCCCTCCACCACTTATTATCATGGTTTCAACGGTACTGTGGCACTACTTTCACTTGAATAAAAATAAGTTATATCAAATGAGATTTTCCTTATTAACGCTTCCTTGGAATTAGGATCCCTCAACGTTCCAAGCTTACCACGTTCCTATAATCCTATCTGTACATATACCTTTAGGTGCTTCCTTTATGCCTGCTAGCTGGACGATGCCTGTAACATCATAAGGTATTTCATAAAATCAACTTTTACTCTACCTCACTAGCCCCACCTTTATATGGGAATAGCCTTTCGACTACTTAGAACTCTAGACACGTACATTCAGAAGTTTGTCAGTTATTAAAACATTCTCACCATGGGTATTTTATAGACTCCCGGCATATCATTTTCCATATCTCTACTTCCACCTTTTCAAACAGGTAGGCTCTAGCCTTTTTGAACCAATTTTACTTTGGTCGTTTTGAGACTTAGGATAATTTCTGCCGACTTTACCAAGCTTCATATCAGCAAGTTTCCTATTACTCGCTCACATGTTGGAACCTTAGAGGGTTTGTTTCAGGGCGTTACTCCTTCATTCCAAACCTCGGATTATAAGTTCTCTACCTCAAATGAGAGGGATGCTGCTTTTCGGATAGTAAATATCCTTATGCAGAACGTGTCACACTAATTTGTTCTTGATAAATCAAGACGCCATAAGTCTCGTACAAAATCGGTTCAAGCACAGGATGTAACAACGTCACCTGCTCCTGCCCATGCTTTCTGCGTGCATATGTTGCAATGAAATCCATCGGTCCTGGGCGATAGAGTGCATTGACTGCTACTATATCTAAAAAATGTGTTGGCTTTATTTCTCTTAGCGCTTGACGCATCCCCTCAGATTCTAATTGGAAGATACCCGCTGTATCGCCAGCCTGTAGCAAATTAAATGTTTGTTGATCGTGCAGTGGTATCTTCTCAAACTGGATATCCTGTCCATGCGTATATTGTACAGAGCGACGTATTTGCTCTAAAATGGTTAAATTGCGCAAGCCTAAAAAGTCCATTTTTAATAAACCAGCTTGTTCAACTTCAAACATTGGCCATTGCGTTAAAAATATTTGGTCATGCCCCTCCTCGATTGGTACTACTTCTACAAGAGGGACGGGACTTAGCACAACACCAGCAGCGTGTGTCGAGGCATTGCGAGGTAGACCCTCTAGCTTTTGTGCTGTTGCATACCAGCGCTCTCGCTCAGGTTTTTGCTGTATCCAATTGCGCAAGTTTTGTGATTCCTTATAAACGTCTTGTAGCATAATTCCCGGCTTATTTGGCAACATTTTAGAAATTTGTTCAAGCTCTGTTTGCTCAAAGCCTAGCATTCTCGCAACATCACGTGCAACAGCTTTTGCTGACAATGTGCCGAATGTAATAATTTGTGCAACGTGCTGCTGCCCATATTTATTGGCTACATATTGAATAACTTCCTGCCTTTTCGTATCAACAAAATCGATATCAATATCAGGTAATGTCACACGTTCAGGATTTAAAAAGCGCTCGAATAATAAATCATATTGCAACGGATCAACTTGCGTAATGCGCAGCGCATAAGCAACAAGTGAACTCGCTGAGGAGCCCCTTCCTGGACCCGTTAAAATTTGCTGTTCCCTTGCGAAACGCATAAAATCTTCCACGATTAAAAAGTAATCAGCATAGCCCATCGAACAAATGACACTTAATTCATGGCGCATACGTTGCTCATAGTTCGTTGGAAGTTGCATGCTTTGTAATCTTTGCTGCAAGCCACTTAATACATGTTCTTGCAGTAATTGCTCTGCGGTTTGTCCATTCGCAACTGGAAATTTCGGCATAAGTGTATCATGCTGCTCTAGCGTGACATGACAACTCCTTAATACTTGTACTGCTTGCTTTAGCCATTGTGGGCGATCCACAAAAAATTGTTGCCACTCTTCCTTTGTTAGCATATAGCGGTGCTTTAATTTCAAGTTAAAAGTTAAATTTTCTTTCACACCTGTATCAATCGCACGTGCTACTTCATAAGCAAAATGGTCATCCTTTGTCATAAATGTACTTTCATGGATAGCCATAATCGGAATCGCCATTTGCTCACTCAGTTGAACTGCTTCTTGCTCACGCGCTGCTGCAACTTCTAATCGCTCAATCCCAATGAATAGGTGCTCACCAAATAATTGCTTAAGCTGCTCGGCAAGCTGTGGACGTTCTAACCATACTGCCTCTTGTGCAAATACTGGAATAATGGCAATACAGCCTGCTGCGTAGCCTGCAAGCCAACGAAATGGTAATAGTTCATCCTTGCGAATCGCGACACTGCTACTAATCTTTAATAGATGGTGATAACCTCTATTATTTTGCGCATATAAAATTAAGGGCAACTCGACATCCTCGGCAAATTGCACATTTACTGCCAACCCGATAACTGGATGGATACCAGCCTTCTTCATTTCGTGCCAAAAAGGCAGAAGACCATATAGCCTCGAATTCACGATGGCGCATGCCTCTGCCTTTTGTTGCTGTAAAAAAGGGATGAGCGCTTCAATGCGTATCGTACTTTTCAATAAATCCGCGCTCGTTCTTATTTGTGGATAAACAACCATTTCCATCCCCCTTACATTAATAGTTCTTACAAAGCTCCTGTAACTCTTTCACAATCTGCTCTGCTTCTTGCCATGAAGATGCAGAAGCACCTGAAGCTAATGGGTGTCCACCACCATTATATTTTTTAGCTAACCCGTTAATAACAGGTCCTTTTGAACGCAGGCGCACACGAATTGTATCTCCTTCTTCAATAAAGATCACCCATGCACAAATACCTTTCACACTGCCTAACGAGCCTACTAATAAAGACGTTTCAGAAGCCGTTACACCATATTCCTGCAATACTTCTTTTGTAATTTTTAATGATGCCGCTCCATGCTCATCCATTTGAAAGTATTGATAAAAATAGCCTTGTAACTGCAATAAATGCGGCTCCATTTCATACATACCATCAAATACTTCATTGCGGTTGAAGTTATATTGAATCAGCTGCGCCGCTGTTTCAAATGTTTTTACAGTTGAGCTTGAAAATAAAAATCTACCTGTATCTCCTACAATACCTGCAAATAATAGACGTGCTGCTGCATCAGAGAAAGTCCATTCTTTATAGTCTCTACCTTCCTCATAAAGCTCATAAATCATTTCACTTACAGAGCTTGCACCTGTATCAACCCATATTATATCGCCATAGGCATCATCGTTTGGATGATGGTCAATTTTAATCAGCCTATCACCAGACGTATAGCGTTCATCATCTACACGCTCGGTATTCGCCGTATCTGTCACAATCACTAATGCACCATCAAATAGTTCATCCGTTATACGCTCTGGCATCGCTAAAAATGTTAATGATGAATCATGCTCACCTACAGCATACACGGTCTTCTCTGGATAGTTTGCTTGTATTAGCTCCTTTAAACCGAATTGTGAGCCATAGGCATCAGGGTCTGGACGCACATGTCGGTGTATAATAATTGTATCGTATTGCTCAATTGTGTCGATGATTTGACGTTTCAAGCGTTTTTCCTCCTTAATTCAAGTGAAATCCGTTCGCATTTTTTGCTAAAAGTTTGTACAATAGTAACAGCTTTAGCTTTATGGGAGGTTCACTTATGTCTAATGTCTTAAACTTTATTTTTGTTTTCTTTATTGTCGTATCATTTGTGTTTTATTTTTATTATAAAACAAAACAATTCCGTTCAACACTGCCGATACGAAAAAAATGGTATACCGCAAAAGCAGGTGTTGCACTCGGTACTTTTATTATTGCATTTGGATTGAATGCAACAATCATCTATCCAACATCCGTTGGCTATGGTGTTGCTATTGTGTTCACCCTTATCGGCGCAGGCTTAGCATATAATAACTACAAACGCGCTCGCCATGAGGGGAAATATGTACATGAGGAATTCGAGCTCAATAAGTAGCTTATAATCTATCACGTCGAGACGTGATGCTAAATCAAGTTAAACGTAGCTGTCGGAAAAGCGTGCTCACACAAGGCTTTTCCGACAGCTACTTGCGTTTTAACGCTCCAATAGTTGGAATGTCATCATCGCTTTTCCAACTAACAATGTCTCACTGAATACTTCGAACTCCATCTTAACAAATTTTCGGCTCATATCTAAAATTCTTGGCTTAACGGTTAGCACGCTCTCCATTTGCACAGGCTTAATGAAATAAATCGTCATATTTTCCGCAACTGCCTCACCGCGCTTGCGTTTTTTCAAAGCAAAAGAGCCAGCTTCAGCAAGCAGTGTCGTAAATGCTCCGTAAGAAATACCGCCAAATTGATTTGTCATTTGAGGCGTTACGACAAATTCTACCGCAACTTCTTCCTCATCCACCATCTTCATTTCGTTTTTTACTAAATCATCAATCGTTTCACCTTGATGCGGCTGGCGCTGTGCAAGCTGCAATGCCTTTAAAACATCTTGGCGGCTAATCACACCTTGTAATGTGCCATCATCATTGACAACAGGCAACAAATCAATTCCTTCCCAAATCATACGATGCCCCGCAGAGGCAACACTTGTTTTCATGGAGCCGGCAATCGGGGTTTTCGTCATCACCTTGTCAATTAGCTCGGTATCCTCTTTTCCGATAACGTCCTTTACCGTAATCATCCCCACAAGCTTTTGTTGACTTGTTACGACAGGGAAAGCACCATGCGAAGTGCGACGATTTTGCTCTCTAAAGTCATGCAATGTTTGGTCATTTTGCAACACAGCCGTTTCTTCAATCGGTACATAAATATCTTCAATAAGCAAAATATCTTTTTTGATAAGCTGGTCATAAATCGCTCGATTAATCATCGTAGCTACGGTAAACGTATCATAACTTGTCGAAATAATCGGCAACTCTAAATCATTCGCCAATTGTTTATTAGCTTCCGCCGTATCGAAGCCACCTGTAATTAATACAGCTGCACCCGCATTTAAAGCATGCTCATGCACTTGTGTCCGATTCCCGACAATTAGCAAACTTCCTGCATCCGTATAACGCATCATATCTTCAAGCTTCATCGCTCCAATAACAAATTTCGTCAATGTTTTATGTAAGCCTGTTTTCCCACCAAGCACTTGCCCATCTACAATATTAACAATTTCAGCAAATGTTAAGCGTTCAATATTTTCTTTTTTCTTCTTTTCAATGCGAATTGTCCCAACACGTTCAATTGAACTGACAAGACGACGATTTTCCGCCTCTTTAATCGCACGATAGGCAGTTCCCTCACTGACTTTCATTTCTTTAGCAATTTGGCGAACTGAAATTTTATCTCCTACAGGCAATGATTCAATATATTGCAAAATCTTCTCGTGTTTCGTTGACATACAATCACCTATTTCCCTATCTTCCTTCCTAGTTAGTGTATCATATTTCTTGATGATACATACAAAACAAAAGTGTATTTTACTTTGATGAAAACGTTTGAACAAAATGACTTTAAGGCAAATATTTTTAGCCTACCCACTAAATGCTTATTGGTTGACCAATCCGACTTTTACAGGCTGTTGTGAACATTTTGCTTTCACCTATTATTTTAGAATGAGCGTCTTGGATTTGCACCTAGCCCTCCGCTTCAAGCACAAAAATTTCGAAAATAAAAATAATTCTATAAATTATACACCTGCTCCTTTTTATATTTAGTATACTTGAAAAATAGGAGGGGTTTTTTATGTTACATATTAAAAATGCACAAATTCGTACAGGTACTGGTGATATTATTCATGGTGACTTAGTCATTGAGGATGGCAAATTTAAAGCGATTGGCGATGCTATATCCATACCTGCAAACGCCCTAACAATTGATGTACAAGGAAAAATTATTACGCCAGGTCTTATCGACGTACATACACATTTAGGCGTTCATGCAGAGGGTGTTGGTAAAGCGGGGCATGATTTTAATGAAATCAGCTCAGAGTCAACACCTGAAGTCAGCTCATTAGATGGGATTCAGCCGCAGGATATCGGCTTTGAAGATGCGAGACGTAACGGTGTCACAACGGTTCAAATTATGCCAGGCAGCGCAAACTTGATCGGTGGAGAAATGGTCATCGTCAAAACAGCCGCAAAATCAGTTGTCGATGCAATGATTATCAAAAATCCATCTGGGCTTAAAGCAGCAACAGGTGAAAACCCGAAAAATACGCATGGTGGCAAAGGAAAAATGCCAACAACACGTATGGGCGTTGCTGGACGCTTACGTGAAATGCTTATCGCAGGTCAAAATTACTTAGAAAAACGTGAACAAGGTGCATGTGAGAGAAATTTAGGGCTAGAAAATATTGCAAAAGTATTAAAAAAGGAAATTCCCTTACGCATTCACGCACATCGTGCAGACGATATCGCAACAGCACTACGCATTAAACGCGAATTCAATATTGATATGACAATCGAGCATTGTACAGAAGGACATCTCATGGCAGATTTTATCGCACAGCATGATATTCGCGTATCTGTCGGACCAACAATGTCATCACGTTCAAAAAACGAAAACGCAAATAAAGGCTGGCACACACTCATTGCATTGCGGGAGGCAGGTGTACCCTTTTCCATTACAACAGATCACCCCGTTGTTGGCATTACACATTTATTAACAAGCGCTATTTTAGCTATTAAACACGGACTAACGGAGGACGAAGCACTTGCTGCCATTACGATTAATGCAGCTAAACATTTAGGCATTGAATCACAGGTAGGTTCAATTGAAGTTGGCAAAGATGCCGATTTTGTCATTTGGAATGGCGATCCTTTCGATTTACGTACAACCATTCATCAAACATACATTAATGGTACAGTCGCATACGAATAAAAATAAAGAAGCTGGGACAGCACTCGACTATTGTGAAAAATAGCGCAACTGGATAATACTCTTTTCGCTTCAATGAGCTAAATATTCTGTCTTAAACCAAAAAAGGAGCTGTCCAAAAAGATATCACCTTTTTAGATAAGCTCCTATTTTGAGTTTAATTGAGCGAATGTGGTTGTCTTGTGGGCGAATTTTGCTTTTTAACGGGCGGAAATGGTCTTTTTGCGGGCGAAATTCACTATCTTACGGGCAAATCATTACTTTTGAACTAAAAATTTCGAAAACACATGCTTCATCGCCTTTTCTTTCAATGAATAACCCATCTAGATTTTCCGTTATTCAACGGTGATTCCAACTTTCTGGACAATCCCTTTTTTTGTCCACAGCTACCTTACCTTATAGCTTCACGTAGTCTCCAGCCTGTAAAATTTGCACGTCTGCTCCCTCTACCAAATCAGCAAAATGCTGTGGATCTTGTGCAATCGGTGGGAATGTATTGTAATGAATCGGTACGACAATTTTTGGCTTTAATAATGACACCGCATATGCTGCGTCCTCTGGTCCCATCGTAAAATTATCTCCAATTGGCAAAAAGGCAACATCGATTGGATGGCGCTCACCAATTAGTTTCATGTCACCGAACAGCGCTGTATCTCCTGCATGATAAATCGTTAATCCTTCTGCCGTAAATAAAATTCCGCTTGGCATACCTGTATAAATAATTTCATTGTTTTCCGTTACATAAGATGAGCCATGGAAAGCTTGTGTAAACTTCACTTTACCAAAGTCAAATTGCTTCGCCCCACCAATATGCATATTGTGGACGTTTACACCTTGCCAGCCAATGAAGTCTGCTAATTCGTTCGGTGCGACAACTAATGAATTATTTGCTTTCGCAATTTCAACCGTGTCACCGACATGGTCATTATGTCCATGCGTTAATAAAATGACATCGGGCTTTTGCTCCTCTACTTGTAAATCTGTGGATGCATTCCCACGAATAAATGGGTCAATTAAAATCGTTGTATCATTTGTTAGTATTTTTACTACGGAATGTCCATGGTAAGATATTTGCATTATTAATGCTCCCTTCAAAAAAAAATTTGTTACATAAAATTATATTCTCTATATCTGCAAAATTTCCTCTTTTTTGATATGCTAGTAAAGGAAATATATTTAACAATACG
>NZ_PYWN01000062.1 GCF_003049505.1 Metasolibacillus meyeri | reverse complement strand
ATTGTGCAAGCACAATTCAAAATCCCGACGCAATTACGCCTCGGCGTAATTGATGTTAAAGAAAAATAAAAAACACCTATTCCTTGCATTTAAGCATAGGAGTAGGTGTTACTTGTATCGATAATAAAATTTGTGCCGTTGCCGATTTCATGCAATAGCATCGCAAGAACTTAACATTAATTGCTGGCGTGTTTTAGAAATTTACGAACGAATTTATTCGCTTAATTTGATAGCACCCAATTTTTCAACTGCACGCGTTAGCCGCTCAGTATTTTGTACAAGCGCTAGTCGTACATAACCTTCACCCGCAGTACCGAATACAGTGCCTGGTACCATAACGACTCCTGCTTGTTCAATTGCTTTGAAGGCGAAATCCTCACTTGTCAGATGATATGGATATTTTGCCCAGACGAACATCCCACCATTAGAAGGGGCAACTTCCCAGCCAATTTGCTGTAAGCCACTCATTAATACGTGGTGGCGCTCCGCAAAGGTTGTGCGTAAGCTAGCTGTAATTTCTTCCGCATGGTCTAACGCAAGTGCCGCAGTTAGCTGGATTGGCTCAAAAATACCGAAATCTAAATTGGACTTTAATTGCTTGATAATTTGAATGATTTCAGCATTACCAACGATATAAGCAACGCGTGTGCCTGCAAGGCTAAAGCTTTTCGATAAGGAATTAATTTCGATTCCTACTTCCTTAGCACCAGCTGTTGCTAAAAAGCTTAATGGCGCATCACCTTTAAAATAAAACTCAGAATATGCGGCATCATGTAACACGATGATATTGTATTTTTTAGCGAATGCAACAACCTCTTCGAAATATTTTGTAGAGGGCATTGCTGGGACAGGGTTGCCCGGTAAATTTAAAATAAGCAGCTTCGCCTTTTCTGCAATTTCGACTGGGACGCTTGCTAAGTCTGGTAAATAACCATTTTCCTTTGTGAGTGGCATATAATAGGGCGTTGCACCTGCTAAATGAATGCCTGCGTCGTATGCGACATAGGCAGGGTTTGTTGTTAAGACGATATCGCCATGATTGCAAAAGGCGATTGGTAAGTGGACTAATCCTTCCTGAGAGCCCATCGTTTGTACAACTTCTGTTTGTGCGTCGAGCTTGACATTGTTTACTCTGTCATAATAGCGACAAACAGCCTCATTGAAAGCTTGGACACCTGATAATGTATAGCGATAGGATTCAGGTTTAGCTGCAAGCTGTGCCATATGGTCAAGCAGCAAAGTGGCGGGAGGAATATCGGGGCTTCCTAAGCTTAAGTCGATAATTTCCGTTCCTTGTTGCTTTTGCTGTGCGGCAAATGCTTTCAATTTTCCAAAAATCGCTTCTGTAAACAGCGACATTTTTAATGATGGCTCAATAATCAAAAAGAACACTCCTTTAACCTGTTAAAACTTCATTCTATTTTAGCATAAACCTAGCATTTTGTATTTCGATAATTCGGAAAATAGTATATATTCTTCTAAACGAGAAGATAACGGAGAATTTAAAGAGAGTGAGCGGCTTTTTGAAGTGCCACTCACAAGGAAATGATGTTATTTTTCTTTGATAATCGCTTTGAATAGTTTTTTTTCGCTATAATCGTACCATAAAACCCAAAGCTGATTGTTCTGAGATGGTATGCTTTCAGCTATGCCTGTGCTGTAAACTTTATAGATGATGTCGTCTAGTTGCTGTGCAGATTTATTCAACATTATTTGAGCGGACTCTATAAAAGCATTATATTCCTTTTCATTTTGTAAAGTAATCGAAGTCATTTCATCGCTTTTACTTAGAAGCGTTTCAACAGAGCTTTTAGAGGCTTCTGTTGCTTCTGCAGCATTTTTATATTTTGTGGGATACTGAATGTCGGTTTCTTTCATATTATGAAATTTACTAGCGTTGTAGGCTGTAACAACTTTGTTATTTTGAATGGCTTGTTCTGCTCTGTACATAAAAACAGCAAAATGTACGCGCGTTAGCCCTTTATCTTCACGGAATGTTTTGTCCTCAAAGCCTGTCGTAATGTCGTTGGCATACAAAGCGTCTACATAGGAAGCGAGCTGTGGCGAAACGTCGGTTAATGGGCTTTTCTGCTCATTGCTTGATAGTTTGTATGCTAACGCAATCGCTCGTGCCATTTCACCTCGCGTTATAATGTCATTTGGTCTAAAATCAAAGTTATTAGTGTGCTGAATAATATCTGCTTCCAGTACACGTCTAATATCTTTGTAATAAGGGTTGTCCTTATTTACATCTGTTAACGAAATTCCTTTATGATAGGCTGGCAGTGTTGGGAATGCGCGGCTAATTAAAGCAGCGGCATGTTTACGAGTCATTAGTTCATTTGGTTTAAACGTTCCATCAGGATAGCCTGTAATGACTTCTTTCGCTACCATTTCTTTAATAATGTGATAATAATCATTTTTCGGTGAAACATCGCTGAAATTTTTAGTTGCTGCTTCTGTTTGTAGCGGTGCTGTAACGGTACTAACGGCGGCAATCGCAATCGCTGTACTCATAAATAAGTTTATTTTTTTCATTGTAAATTACCTCTCTTCATGATTAGTAGATAGTGTCTTTCGATAGAAATGGTAATTTTCTAAATAACAAATGCAATATATTTATAATAAACGGTTTACCCCCTTTTTTCCACATAACCTATGACCTATTGATTGAAATCGTGTATATTTCTCTATAAAGGAAGGGAGAGAGCGAATGGAGATTTATTCTTTAAGTGGGCCAAGTGGAACAGGAAAAAGTACATCTGCCTTACATTTTGCCTATGCGAAAGGTATTGAAGGAATCATCGATGATGGCTTATTAATTATTAATGGAAGGAAGCAGGCTGGGATCAGTGCAAAATTCGAAAAGAATACGATTACGGCAGTTAGAAGGGCAATTTTTGAGGAGGCAATACATCGCAAGGAAGTGCAGGCTGCGATAAAAAATGCCGAGCTTTCATCCATTTTAATTATCGGTACATCGGATAAAATGACGAAAAAAATTGCTGAGCAGCTTGAATTAGGGCCAATCACTCATTTTTATCAAGTACAAAACATTCGCTCTGCACGTGAAATACAAATTGCTCGTTTTATTCGACAGACGAAGGGGCAGCATGTTATGCCTGTACCATATGAGCAAGTAGAGCAAAACTTTTTTAAACGTTTAGTGCGAAAAGGGCGAGATATTTTCGTAGGCAATCGTGTCAAGGTAGGGGAGACGACAATCGTTCAGCCGGATTTTCATCATGAAACCGTGACGATTCATAAGCAAGTTTATCGTGATGTCTTATTGCATGTTATCGAGCGGAATCCAATTGTCGCACAGGTGGAAAAGCTTCAATTTAATGTTGCGACGATTCCTAAAATTAGTGCGACAGTTATTGTACAGGCATCGATTCATGATGATATCGCTGGAGGGTTGCGCGGCTTGCAGCAGGAAATTACCGAGGCATTTCAACAAACATTTGAATTACAGCCTGAATGGATTCATTTAGCTGTTAAAGGGTTGAAAAAAACGCCCTCTTAGCTTTGAGGGCGTTTAAATTGTGGTTGACGTTTTTCAACAAAGGCACGCACACCTTCAGCGAAATCATTTTGTGAGACAAAGGGAGTAGCACCTTGCCATAAAGCAGGTGTAGACTCCGTGCATTGCTGAACGGACTTTTTTACTGCTAGCAGGGAATCGGGCGACATGCCTGCAACAAGCTTTCCCATGCGAATCATAAACTTTGTTAAATCCTTTTCAGCTACTAAATAATTGAGCATGCCTGCATGAAATGCTTCCTCTGCTTTATACATGCGTCCTGTGAAGACAAAATCCTTTGTAGCAGAAGGACCAACTAAGTCAACAAGGCGTTTAGCGAAGCGATTGTTCAACGTAATGCCTAACTTGCCAACGGGAATCCCCATTTTTGCTTTATCTGAGCCGATGCGAATATCGCAAGCCAGCGCTAATTCCAAGCCAGCACCCATTGCAGGGCCATTAATGACACCAATTACTGGTAAAGGCAAGTTTTCAACGGTAGAAATTGTTCGTTCCATTTCGATAAATGCTTGCTCTGCTTGTTCGAGCGACATCGCATGGAATTCTTTAATATCAGAGCCTGCTGAAAAGTTTTCACCAGCGCCACGCAATATAAGCACTTTGTTTTTAGGATTTTGCAAGGATTGTGAGGCAAGGGATGCGAGCTCTCGCCACATTTTGGCTGTCAATGCATTTTTCGCTTGTGGGCGATGAATCGTAATAATGGCTAAGCCCGCTGTTTCCTGATAAATGATCTTTGCATCTTCGTCATGTAAGCGCACCGTTTGTATTTGCACAAGGAAGCCCTCCGTTTCTGTAGATCGAATTAATGAAAGTATAGCTTAAAATCATGTGAAAGTGCGAAATAAGACATAAAAGAACGAATGCATGTTATATTGAACAAAGGTTTTGCGAATAACGTAGCATATGCGCGGTTGAACAAAGCCGTCTCTTCAATTATAATAAGAACAAACATTCTCTTTCTTGTGATTAATAAAAAAACATATTATACGACACTGTGATTTAGAAAACAATAAATAACACGCCACAAGTTTTTTAGGAAATAATAGCTATTTTACGCCAAATCTATAAGGAGTGCTTCTGATGACAGATTATTCGATTTATGTTGCGCGTTTTAAAGCATTTTTAGTCAGTCAGTCGAAATCTAATTATACGGTGAAACAATACAGCTTAGATAGTGCGCAGTTCGTGAAATTTATGAAGGAGCAAAATTGTGAAATGTTGATGGTCGAAACTATTCAAGCATATAAGGAATGGCTGCAGCAGCATTACAGTTCTATTCAAAGTGTCAATCGAAAACTCGCAAGCTTAAAAAGCTTTATTCATTTTTTACAAGCACGTGAAGTCATTCCATTATTGCCAGATGATTTATTTAGCCCAATCGCCATTGAAAAAAATGAGCTGAAAACATTATCCATAGGGCAAATGCGTCAAGCTTTGCATATTTGGCTCATTTCCTACGAAGCAGCAGAGGAACAAGATATTAGGTGGATGGCATTGCGTAATTATACGATTATGCGTGTGATTGCAGAGCTAGGCATTAAATCGAGTGAAGTCGTACGCATGAAATGGTCGCATGTGCATCAAGATGTTATTCGCATTTTAAGTAAGCGTAGCTATCGTGATTTGCCATTGCCACAAGCTTTATTAGATGTGCTGCAATTTTATAAAGAGGAAACCATGAAACAGTTTACAGTTGCGCAAGAGGTAGATGATATATGGTTAGGCTTAGGCAATAAGCAGGGGGAGCCAATTACGGTAAAAACGATTGAGCGCTTATTTTCATATGTATCACAACAGGTAGGTTTTTCGGTCACAACGACAAATGTACGCTACACAGCTATTCAACAAGATTTAGATAAGGAGCTACATGCTACCGAGGATTTATATGAAAAATATGGCTACGCTAGAAAAGGTGTATTACAGGAGCGGGCTACTCGTATGGAAAAATCCGAGTAAAATGCTATAATAACAGAAGGGGGAAGATACAATGCGTACAGAAGCTGAGATGTTTCAAATTTTTTCGGATTTTGCCATGGGGGACGAGCGCATTCGTATTTCTGTGCTAGAGGGATCGCGCACAAATGCTAATATCCCGAAAGATAGTTATCAAGATTATGATATTAGTTTTAATGCTGTCAAATGTTCCGTGACGCGTCCCGTCAAGTGGCTGAAAAGCTTGGCTATTCTTACCCAAACTATGATGAAAATATAACAGCATGGATTGAAAATACATATAAAAAGGGGAACGACTAAATGGCGATTTCATTGATGGAAGCTTATTTAATTGAATCATTACGACAAAATTACAGCTATGAGCAAGTAGCAGCACAGCTTGAAAACAAGGACTTATCTTTATTTGCGGAGATGAAATCTGATTTTTCATTATTACAGCAGCTTTTTGATACAGATAAAGAGCTTTTTAAAGAAGCTTATACGACAGGCTATCAAGTGAAGTTTTTAACGATTAATGGTTTGAAAAATATTTTGCGTATGCGCTTTGGCATTGATGAACATCAATATGAGCTGCAAGAATTCGGTACGTACAATGTACCAGCGAACGAGGAAACGGAAAAAGCCATTGCCACACTCATTTCCTCCAATTGGAAAATCGAGCGTAACGGAGAAACAATCAATATTTTTGTGTAGCACTTGCAAAATTAATTATGATGTGAAATAATAAAAAACATCAAGCTTTCTAGGGTTCCGTAGTAAATGTTTTGCATTTGCTAGTCTGGTCCGAGAGAAGGCGCACACAGCATATGTGTGTTACACGGAAGGATAAAAGCCTGGGAGAATGCAATCATTCTCTCAGGTTTTTTGTCATTTAAGGAGGATTTTATAATGAATTTAACATGGCTTCAAGTAATTATTGCAGCGGTTTTTGAGGTGGGTTGGGTCATTGGCTTAAAGCATGCAACGACACCACTTGAATGGGGTGCGACAGTCGTTTGCATTATCGTTAGCTTTTATTTAATGATTCAAGCTGGAAGCAAGCTACCTGTTGGAACTGTCTATGCGGTGTTTGTTGGATTAGGCACAGCAGGAACAGTTATATCTGATATGGTCATTTTTGATGAGCCTGTACATGTAGGAAAATTGTTGTTAATTGCGATTTTATTAGCAGGCGTAATCGGTTTGAAGCTTGTATCTGGTGAAAAGGAGGAGCAGGCATAATGGCATGGATTGTATTAGTTTTAGCGGGGGTATGTGAAATGTTAGGCGTCTTTATGATTGGGCGTATGTATCAAAAACGCAATGTTGCGTCATTTATTTATATGGTTGTCGCATTTTCCATGAGTTTTGTCTTGTTAGCTATCGCAATGAAATCATTACCGATGGGAACTGCCTATGCCATCTGGACAGGTATTGGGGCTGCTGGTGGTGCTGTCCTCGGCATGATTGTATTCGGTGAATCAAAGGATTGGCGACGCATTATTTTTATTACGATGATTTTAGGTGCGGCAATCGGCTTGAAGTTGATGTAAAGTAAAAATTTAATTAATGAACAGGATGTGCTTTTGATGTCGCAGTAACGGCCAGCGATATTAGAAGAGCGTCAGTATGTCAAAAAACTTTAATAATTAAAGTTGCTGCTTCGATGTACAAAGTAAAACGAGTGATAATTGGCCTAGATAGAGGTTGTTATCGCTCGTTTTTTTAATGCCCCCATATCGATAATCACATAGCTTCGTCCGCGTTTTTCCAGTAAGCCTTGCTCACAAAATTGTGATAGGACGTGTAAAAGATGGCGGTAGGACACCCCTAAATAATCGCATACCTCTGTATGCTTTTCTTTATAAATATCGTTATGTGCTGAAAGGATGATAAATTCAGCAAGCCGGTTTTCGAGTGGATAGGCAAGGCTTTTTGAAAATTTGGCGGTCATTAAAGATGTTTTATTACCTAAAAATGTGCATAAATAGCGTAAAAAAACGACATCAGCTAATAGCTCGTTTTTGCATTTGGCGATAGGTAACGCTAAACAGATTGTTGTTGTCATTGTTTGTACGCCCTTTGAATAATAATCCTCATCTAATAGCTCCAGCTCACCGATAAAGGCATTTGGCTGTGCGAAGCTAATTAATGCGACTTTGCCATTTTCTTGTGTCATATAAATTTTTGCTTTTCCTTCGGCTAAAAAGTACAAATATTGGGGGAAGTTGCCTTCCTTAATGATCCATTCGCCTCGCTCAAAATAGTGAACTTCTACTAAATTCATTATATCAAACGAAAATAAATGCTGAATTGGAAAATGCTCCAGATAATATTGTTTCTCTTCATTTTGTATATTTTGCATGAAAAACCACCTAAATATGAGATATCTCACATTATTTTAAAAGAAAGCGTGCTATGATGCAAGACAGATGGAGGGATTAATTATGAATAATCAGCGCTGGATGTCACAAAACTTCTTTACTTTTTATATGACATGGGGCATCTTTTTACCATATTGGACAGGTTTTTTAGTAGAAGCAAAAGGGTTAACAATTAGCCAAGCAAGCTTAATTATGAGCTGTAGCTTAGCAATTAGAGGGATTTCGACATTGTTTGCCTTCCCTTATATTGCACGTAAATGGAGCAGTAAACGAGTGCTTGATCTATTTGCCATTTTATCATTACTCATTATGTTATTGTTCATTCCGGCGAGTTCCTTTAGCAGCCTGCTTGTTGTTACACTATTGTTCAGCTTCTTTTTCCCTGCATTGATGCCAGCGCTAGACAGCGTTGCGGGAATATTACTTCAGCATGGTCAATTACATTACGGGCAAAGTCGTTCTTATGGTTCATTAGGCTTTGTTGTTATGGTACTCATTGCTAGTGTTGTTACGGGGCAATTTGGGGACATGGCTATATTATGGTTATTGCTAGGTGGATTAATTTTACTCGTGCTGTTGAATACGCGTCCTGCACCTGCCGTTTTATTAGAAAAACCAAAGGGAGCTAGTGCCAATAAATTTTCAGTAAAGAAATTGCTGCAAGCACCAAATTTTTTAATTGTGTTAATTATCGCGATTTTATTGCAAGGGGCACACGCTTCTTATTATAATTATGGCTATATTTATTTACAGGAGCTAGGTGTTGCGAAATATTATATTGGGTTAATTATTAATATTGGCGTGTTTTTTGAAATACTATTTTTCGCTAAATCAGATCGACTATTCGGGCATTGGAAGCCAGCAAATTTATTGCTAGTGGCGGCAATTGGCTCGACTTTACGCTGGTTAATGGTATCGCTTGTGCCGACGATTCCGATATTTATTGTGTCACAATCATTACATGCCGTTTCATTTGCCTTAGCGCATTTTGCTGTTATTTTATTTTTCACACAAAATTTGCAAAAGGAGCAAATTCCAAATGCACAAGGTATGTATAATGCATTCGCGATGGGCTGGAGCACAGCTATCTTAACACTATTCGGTGGCTTCTTATATGAAATGGAACCGCGCTTAGCTTTTTTAGGCATGACGGTTTGTACAGTGCCAGCGTTATTCCTTGCGCTTTATTTAAGGAAAAAAGCATAGCTAGGTATTAAAACCTCTCATAATATTTAAAAGGCCAGATTTCCCTATATTTTATAGAGAAGTCTGGCTTTAATAATTCCTCTAAGTATATTGAAAATTCAACAAAGAAGGCGTATCATATATACATATTCAAAGTTTTGAATATGTATATTGTAAATAACAGGGGGTGATAGGATGGGAGGAGAACTTCAACAGTTTAAAGCGGATTTTTTTAAAGCGTTGTCACATCCTTTACGCATACATATTCTTGAAATACTTTCAGATGGAGAAAAGAGTGTGCAAGAAATTCAAGATGCACTTAATAAAGAAGGCTCAGCTATTTCACAGCAACTCAGTGTACTGCGTGCGAAAAATATTGTGGTCGGTATAAAGGATGGCAAGCGCGTTTTATATTCTCTTAGAGACCCAATGATTTTAGATTTGCTTATCGTAGCGAAGAAGATTTTTAATAATCATCTGATCGATACGATTTCGATGCTTGAGGAACTGGATGATCAATAACTAAAATGAAAAGAAGGGTTTAAAATGGAGAAGCTGCAACTAGGAAGGTTTAAAGGGTATTCGTTCGAGCATTTTCGGAAGGATCTTTTATCTGGACTGATTGTAGGGATTGTGGCAATTCCACTTGCAATGTCCTTTGCGATTGCATCTGGTGTAAAACCGGAATATGGGATTTATACAACGTGTATTGCAGGCATTATCATTGCGTTATTTGGTGGCTCTAAATATCAAATCGGTGGACCGACAGGCGCTTTTGTTCCGATTTTATTAGGAATTGTACTCGCCTATGGCTATGAGGATTTATTACTCGCTGGTTTAATGGCTGGAATTCTTCTGTGTTTGATGGGCTTATTTAAATTAGGTTCCTTCATACAATTTATTCCGCGTCCTGTCACGATTGGCTTTACATCAGGTATTGCGGTACTTATTTTTACAGGGCAAATCGCAAATTTTCTAGGATTAACGGGCGTTGAAAAGCATGAAAAATTTATTGCCAATATGAATGAGCTTGTGATAAATATGCCGACACTAAATATTTATAATGTTGTCGTTGCGGCGCTTTGTTTAGCGGTTATTTTAGTAACGCCAAAAATTTTCCTGAAAGTACCTGGTTCATTAGCTGGTATTATTATTTCAACGATTGTAGCCATCCTCTTTTTTTCAGGGCAAGTGCCGACAATTGGCTCGGCATACGGTGCAATTCCGAATGCGTTGCCACAGTTTCAAATGCCTGAGATTACATGGGTGCGCATTGAACGTTTAATTGGACCGGCTTTTGTCATTGCGATGCTTGGTGGAATTGAGTCTCTGCTATCAGCAGTCGTAGCAGATGGGATGACAAAAACGCGACATAATAGTAATAAAGAGCTAGTTGGGCAAGGGATAGCAAATATTGTAACACCGTTATTCGGGGGAATTCCCGCAACAGGAGCCATCGCACGTACGGCAACAAATATTAAAAGTGGCGCGACCTCGTCGATGTCAGGCGTGATACATGGTATTTTTGTATTGCTCGTGCTTTTATTGTTTGCGCCGCATGCATCCCATATTCCGCTTGCGAGTATGGCGCCTATTTTAATGGTCGTTGCTTGGAATATGAGTGAGCGCCATCATTTTATGCATATTTTAAAGTTGAAATCAGCGGATTCACTTGTTTTAGTTGTCACATTTTTATTGACCGTATTGACGAGCTTAACAATTGCGGTGGAAGTAGGCTTAGGACTGGCGCTTATTTTGTTTACAAAACAAATGATGGATGCACCTGCTATTTTCAAAGTATTACCTGATCATTCAAGAAAAAATGCAAAGGTACAGCCGTATGTTGTAAATACGAAGCACGACTGTCCACAAATCAGCATTTATACAATGGAAGGTCCGTTATTTTTCGGAGCAGCGCAAATGTTTGAGGAAACGATTTTATCGGATATTGATACGGGAGCGAATGTGTTAATTTTACGCATGAGCAAAGTGCCATTTATGGATACGACAGGAGAAGCTTATTTCAGTAACATCGTACAGCAATTTCAAGGTGTCATTCTTGTAACGGGTTTACAACCGCGCCTGCAATCAGCGATGAAAAAAAGTGGATTGTATGATGAAATTGGTACGGAACACTTTTTTGAGCATACAGGGCAAGCGATTGATGCTGCATTACGCTATTTAGATCGCAAAAAATGCATCGGCTGTCAGCATTTTGCTTTTAGGGAGTGTACGCAATTGTCAAAGGGTGTAAGACAATAGTGTTGTGAAAGTAAAGATAAAAGCCTAATTTCTCAGTAAATCGAGAAATTAGGCTTTTCATTTAAAAAATTTTCGTAAGAAGTTTATAAAATAAACCTTTATATACGATATCGAGGATTGCGGCGACAGATAAAATCACAGCTACCGCTGAAATAGCCTTTGTTCGTTTTGTCATTGTAGAAGCTCCTTTCAACATACAGCTTTTTCTATTTTATCATACAAATTTATCATGTAAAATATAGGATGGGTGTCTATTTGAAAAGTGCGCTCAGACGAAGTGAGGTGTATCATTGTACATGCGAACGCTTTTCACTTCGTTAAAATGCGATTTCATAAAAGTAGAACGAGTGTTCTTTTAGGAGGGGGATTAATGGATAAAACCGAAATTATGGAGCATCATCTTGATTTTATAGAGTTCGCTCGTGTTTTGCGTGCTTTTGATGAGGAGTTATTGCGGAAGCCCATCACTGAAGGGAAATGGTCTATCGTAGAAATTATTGGTCATTTGATTGTGTGGGATAAATTTATACTGCGTGATAGAATACCATATTTCTTTAGTGAAAATACTTTTCTGGCGGGACCTGATGTTGCAGCTTTAAATGAACGAGCTGCAGCGAGTGCTAGGGGAAGGGCGGTGGCTATTGTTCTTGCTGAATTTTCGGATGGTCGCACGCAATTAGTGGAAATATTAAAGGGGATGCCTAATGAGTTGTGGGTAGCTGAAATACAAATCAATCAATCCAAGCTAACTTTGTGTAGCTATTTTCAAGGGTTAATGGAGCATGATTTGCATCATTTGGCACAAATGAAAGAAATGATTAAATCATAGTGTCAAAAAAGTTCCCAAATTGATATTTGGGAACTTTTTTATTAAAGAAAAATAAAAACAGCACATATTTGTCTGTGCTGCTTGTATGTAATGAAATTTGTAAATCAGAGCTGTAAGACGGTAATCGGTTCATTATCACAAACTTCACCGTTATCACGGAAGCCGAAGCTTTCATAGAGTTTTTTAGCTTGAGGATTATCGGTGCTGTATGGAATCCAGCAATATCGTGCAGGACCAGCAGGGAAAGTGCGTATAAATTCTAAGATTTTTTCCATTGCTTTTCGACCATAGCCATGATTTTGGTGGTGCTTGTCAATCATTAAACGTAAAATGCAATAGCTCTCATCCGCAATAGATGGAAGCTCGTATCCAGTAATTCCGTAAGTAATCATAACAAAACCGACTGGCTGTTCATCTGCATAAATCGCTAACGGAAATGGATGTCCACCATTCGTTGCAAGGACATAGCAAGAGGCTACGCTTGATAGATTAGATGCAACAAAACGACGTTGCTCTTCTGTAACTTCTAAATTAAATATGGCACGACGATTTTCCAATGTAATTTTTCTTAATGTAATCATGCTAGTATTCTCCTCTCAGTATCCAAAATATTGATTAACGATTGAGACGGAATCATTATATCATAATCAACCAAGCATTAACTAAATCCACCTATATTTTCAAATATTTTTGCTGAATATTTAAAATATGCTAGACAGCTATAATAGTATTATGCTAAAATTTTTGGAATACATTGAAGAGAAGAGTAAGTTTTAGGAAGCCTTAACAGAGAGCTCGGGATGGTGCAAGCGAGCAGGTGGATTGAAGCTGAAGCAAGGCTCGGAGTAGCACATCGGATTGAACATATGATGATGTGACGGGTTCTCCCGTTATCGAGACACAGTATGATTGTACTGATAGAGGCATAGTTAGCGATAATTATGTGAAATAGGGTGGCAACACGTGTCGCAAAGTCGATTCCGTCCCTAAGATGAAGATCTTAGGGGGTGGGATTTTTTTATTGCCAAAAATAAGGAGGAGACTTTATGACACGAACGAAAATCTATTTACTCATTAGTTTTTTTATTGCCAATATTGGTGAGTGGGTTTATTTTATTGCCTTGAATCTCATCGTTTTAGCGATTACCAATTCACCAGCAAGTGTTACGATTCTTTATATGTTTATTCCGATTGCGATGCTCGTAACGAATAGCTGGGTGGGATCTTTTATTGACCGCGTCAATATTAAAAAATTGCTTATTTATTTACATCTTTTACGGGCTGTGTTGATGCTGCTGCTCGTTATGACGATGCATATGGCAGCAATTTATGCATTGACATTTTGCATTCAATTATTGACAGCCATTTATGCGAATGCCGTCTTTGTTTATTCAACGAAAGTGATTCCTGAAAATGAGCGCCAACGATTTAATGCTTGGCGAAGTATGACACAGTCCTCTGGATTTATAATAGGTCCGATGATTGCTGGCGCATTTTTCTTTATCGGTACAGCAAGCCTAGCAATTGCCGCAAATAGCATCGCTCTAATAGTAGCGGCACTGTTCCTTGGAAAATGCCCTAATATAAGCGGGGCAATAAAACAAGAGCGAGTTACGTTTGTGACAATTCAGTCTGATTGGCATGCTGTATATTTATACGCACGCAAGCACCTTGCGATTTGTTTTATTTTCATTTTGAATGCTCTTTTGATTGTTTGTTTAACGGCGATTGATTCGCTAGAGGCAGCCTTTGCTACGGGGACATTGCAGCTCTCAGAAAGCGCTTATGGGCTCTTGGTAAGCGTAGCGGGTGTCGGGTTTATTGCTGGTTCAATTTGTAATATAAAATGGCTAGTCAAGCCGTTAGCAGCTATGTTTTATGGCGTGCTGTTTGCGAGTGTTGGCTATTTATTATATGGGCTAGCTCAACATTGGTGGATGGCCGCGCTCGGATTTTTCATTTTATCCTTTGCCACTAGCTTTGTAAATGTTGGTTTTACAACGTATATTCAAAAAGCATTGCCAGTCATGATTTTAGGAAGGTTTACCGCTATTTTTGGCCTAATTGAAGCGATTGGTACACTCATAGCTTTGGTATTATTTAGTGTTGGAACGCAAATTTTATCATTACGCGTGCTCATATTATTAGGCATCGGCTTGTTATGGGGGCTTACATTATTATACGGAGCTTATTACATCAAGCGTCGAAGTGCTGTATACTGAGGAGGAGGTGAATGTTGTGCTCCCGAAAATTTTAAAAGATTTTTTAGTTTATTTAACGACCATTACAGGAAAATCACAGCGAACGCGTAAAGAATATGAATATGATTTAGTGCTGTTTTTTAGATTTTTAAAGGCAATCGAGCAAGATATCGCGATTGCTGATTTACAAAAGATCAATATTTCAGATGTTACGCTTGATAAAATTAAAGAAATTACGCTCGAAGATTTATATTTATTTATGGAATATTGCGAAGTGCAGAGAGGAAATTCACCAGCAGCTCGTGCGCGTAAAGTGGCGACATTGAAATCCTTCTTCAAATATTTGAAGGGCAAGCGCCGTTTAATAGAAGAAAACCCAGCCGATGAG
This sequence comes from Metasolibacillus meyeri, assembly GCF_003049505.1. GTDB lineage: Bacteria > Bacillota > Bacilli > Bacillales_A > Planococcaceae > Metasolibacillus > Metasolibacillus meyeri. The sequence continues at coordinate 33,911 of NZ_PYWN01000062.1, read as the reverse complement.
TTAGAAACACCGAAAATCGGACGGAAGACACCTGTGTATTTGAATTTGCAGGAGGCGCAGCAATTTATTGCTGCTACAACAATGCAGCAGTATAGCGAGCGAGATTATTGTATGATGATATTTTTCTTGAATCTAGGTATTCGTGTAACGGAGCTTTGCTCATTGAATTTACAATCAATTCAAGGGCGTCATATTACGGTCGTTGGAAAAGGAAATAAGGAGCGCATCGTATTTATGAACGAAAGCTGCTACGAGGCATTGCAAGCATACTTGCTGACACGTCATACGTATAAAGGAGAAGGAGCAGAGCCGCTTTTCGTATCGCAAAAGGGGACGCGCTTTGCACGGCAGTCGATTGCTAAAATTGTCAAGCGGTTAAATAAGGCAACATTGAATAAAGAAAAGCTGACACCGCACAAGCTGCGCCATACATCTGCGACATTAATGTATCGTGCTGGCGCCGATATTCGTAGTTTACAGCATATATTGGGGCATTCAAGCGTTGCGACAACGCAAATTTATACACATATTGAGGATGAACAAATTCAAGAAGTAATGGAGAATAATCCATTAAATAATTTACGCTAAATAAAAACCAAACTTTATGCACCGAATCATAAAGTTTGGTTTATTTTTGTTGGGCGACGGCGGGATTATTCATATTAAATACCCGCTCGCAGTGTGCGTGCCTGCTCTGTCAATGAAGTAAGCTGTTCTTGAGATAACTGCAATAAATAAAAATGGAAATTAACAGGCTCTACTCCAAATTGCTCACACTTTTCTAAATAATGCTCATACCCTTCACGGTACATCGACATGAATACCACTCCTTTGTATTATAACAGAATTAATTTTATAAATATAATATAGTACAGTTGAATTTGTATGTCAAGCAATTTATTTCAGAAAATTCTTTCATCAATAAAGTTTACATAATATAATTATTGTTAAATTAAGTCCCTATATATTTTTAAAATTCCATATTAAGTCTATGCAATCGACTGACTATTATGAATATAAAACTCACATTCAAATCGCTATTGAATAGTACAAAGGCAATAGATTATACTTATATATAGTGTATTTTTACCTTGATTCAGCATTTATCTAAACCTAAATCAAGATAAAGCCTCCAACGAATGTCATAGATTTTGAAAGGGGTCCCTGCACGGTGCAGGTGAGTTAACTGTGGTTAACTTCTCTTGAAAAAATCTAGACGAGGGTTAGCCGAGACGTAATTGATCTAGATATCTCGATAGTTGAGTAACTTAGGAACGGGGAGAAACTTATAATGACGAATGACTCTCATATTTTAACGAATATGGAGCTTACCTATGAGGAGCTTAAAGATATAAAAGCGGCATTAGATCAATCAGCAATTGTGGCTGTAACAGATGGTAAAGGGGTCATCACGAACGTGAATGATCGCTTTTGCCAAATTTCCAAATATAGTCGTTCTGAACTAATTGGACAAGATCACCGTATTTTAAATTCTGGACATCATTCCAAAGCTTTTTTTAAAGAATTATGGCGCACGATTGGCAAAGGGGAAACATGGAGCGGGGAAGTTTGTAACAGAGCTAAAGATGGTACGCTTTACTGGGTACAAACAACGATTGTTCCATTTTTAAATGACAAGGGAAAACCATATCAATACATTTCGATACGTACGGATATAACAGCTCAAAAAAATATAAAAAAATATACGCATTTTGCTTTTCACGATGATTTAACAGGCTTACCAAACCGACGTAGCCTACTGAAAACATTGGAAAAGCGCATGGAGATTGCGGAAAAAAATCAAGCACAATTTGCCCTGTTTTTTATTGATATTAATCGCTTTAAAAATATCAATGATGGGCTTGGACATAAAGTGGGAGATATGTTCTTACAGGCTTTTGCGAAGCGCTTAAGTCATATTGATGACGAAAAAGATGCTGTTTTTCGACTAAATGGTGATGAATTTGTTTATATTTTAAATGATATTTCGCAAATTAAACAAGCCGCACAAAAAATTATCAATACTTGTAAAGAGAGTTTTAGCTTTTATGACTATGAATTTTATATAAGCGTCAGCATGGGCATTAGTATATTTCCGGATCATGGCAATACGATATCCAAATTGCTACGCTGTGCAGATATTGCGATGTATGCGGCAAAGCACAAGAGTAGAAATAGCTACGTTGTATTTGAATCGAATATGAAAGGTATCGATGATCGCTGGCTGCATCTTGAAACAAAAATACATCAAGCTATACGAGACGATGCCTTTGAGCTCCATTACCAGCCGAAATATAATATCCAGGATAATACAATGACAGGGATGGAGGCATTGATTCGTTGGAATGATGAAGAATTAGGTTTCATGCCACCAGATCAATTTATTCCTTTCGCTGAGCAGTGTGGTTTAATAACGGCGATTGGGGAATGGGTATTACGTCAAGCAACCGCGCAAATTAAAAAATGGAACGAAACATATAATAGTAATTTACGTGTTGCAGTGAATATTTCGCCCATCCATATTGCAGAAACAACGTTTATTTCGCGATTGGAGAAAATATTAGCAGAAACGCAAGCAAATCCACAGCATTTAGAAATCGAAATTACAGAAATGTCCATGATGGATTATACAGATGAGCTAATCGAAAAAATAAAAGAAATGAAAAAAATGGGCATTGAAATATCGCTGGATGATTTTGGTACAGGTTACGCCTCATTAAGCTATTTACGTCAATTCCCATTTGACGCATTAAAAATTGACCGTACATTTATTCAAAATATCCGAACGACGCCTTCTGGTGAATCGATGGTAGCGGCTATTATTTCATTGGCGCATGCTTTGAACTTAAATGTTGTTGCTGAAGGTGTTGAACAACCTGAAGAGCTTGCAATATTAAAAAAACATAATTGTAAATCCGTACAAGGCTACTATTTCAGCAAGCCATTAACAGTGGAAAATTTAACGAAATTAATAGAGGGAACATGAAGCATCTCTCACATCATGGTATACGACAGTTCAGTTAAAAAGACGAGAAGAATAGTTCAATAAGTTTCTAAAATCCTAACCACAAAAGCACGGTGGTTAGGATTTTTGTTTAACAAAGTGAATGGAGTTTTACAGCCTATCAATTGAAACAGCAGATAACTTAAATTTCAGGAGTAATGATTTTAAGTGGGCTGCTTTGACATGCTTTTTACATTGACGAGAATGACACCACAAATAATTACGATTGCACCAATCATATGATAATAATGAAATTGCTCATTTAAAATCAGAATGCCGGAAAGAATGGTAACCAACGTAGCGACATTATTAAATATGCTTACTTGAATAACAGGTAGCTTTGATATGGCATAAATAGACAATAAAGAAGTACCAAATGTAGATAAAACGCCTAAATATAAAATGGACATCAAGTAGGGAATTTCTGTTAGAGAATTCACATAATCACTTGCAGATCCGCCACTTATAAAGTAGATCGCATTAAAAAATAGCAAGCCAATAAACATCGTATATACCGTAATTTGGATTGGGGCAATGGTTTTTGTTGCAATTCTGGACAACACTTGCCAGATGGCAGTAGCGAGAATAGATACTATAATAAACAGACTACCAATTAGATGAAATTCATAGCCTCCTGAGCTATTCATTAGCTGTAAAAACACAACGCCTGCAATACTCAAAAAGATTCCCAGCGCTTGTATTCTTTGAACCTGTTCTTTCAAAAATAAACTTGCTAATAAAACTGTTATAGCAGGAGCAATCGCTTGGATGATTCCTGCCTCTGTGACGGTTATCTGATTAAGTCCAAGTATTTGACTGCTGAAAAAAACAAGCGGATAAAACAGGGAAATCACCAAAACCAACAGAATTTCCTTCCGATTTAACCTTAAGTTAATCGGTCTGATTGCTAAAAATATGAGTAACCCTAGAAAGGCGAATGTAAATCGTTGTGCCAATATAAGTAATTGACCTTCATATGTTAAAGAAATTTTAACAAACATAAATGACAGTCCAATAATGATGGAATAAACGACAGCTGCCAATAACGCACTATTTTTTCTCATAATTTCCTCCTCCTTCTTTTTTAGAATAAAGGAAAAATAGCATCTACAATAAATTTATTTTTATTTGTGTATCGATACAATTAAACCGAAGTAAAGCATTGCTTCAATAGATTCATGGTATTCTATAAATAGAGGAGGGATCACATGAGGAAGCATCAATTAGTGGCCAATAAAATCCTACAAAATATCGAACAGGGAGCATATAAAGAGCGTCTTCCCTCTGTAAGAAAAATGATGGATATTTTTGGTGTGAGTCAAGTGACGATAACGCAGGCATTGCAACATTTGGTTGAGATGAACAGGATCTACGCTCAGCCAAACGTAGGCTATTTTATTATTACTAGAAAAACAGATTCCACTGTTTTTAATGGTGTATATGATTTTTCCACTGCCTCTACTTCGTGGACGGACTTTCCATTAGACAGTTATTCACAATGTTTGGAAAGCGCTATTCAAAATGAAAAAACAGAATTATTCACTTATGGGGAAACGACTGGTAATGGGGAACTGAAAAGCTTATTTCAAAAATTATTAGCAGAAAATCAAATCTTCACTAAAAAAGAACAAATTATGATAACAAGTGGTACGCAGCAGGCTCTACATATTCTGGCTTTAATCATAATGACTAGGAAGGAATCTATTCTAATCGAACAGCCAACCTATCATCAGATGATTAATCTGATTGAACGGCTGCATTTGAATTATGTTACCTGTTATCGGGATTTAGATAAAATCAATATGAGGGAATTGGAAGAAACAATTACCAACAAGCGTCCCGACTATGTTTATTTGATGCCACGGCTGCATAATCCGCTCGGTACTACGATGGGCGAAGAAGAAAAATATACCCTTTTAAATTATGCGAAAAAGTATCACTTTTATATTATCGAAGATGATTATTTAAGTGATTTTGAAGGAAACACTAGCTATAAAACGCTGTATGAAATGGATATGAATCAGCGAGTTATTTATTTAAAGAGCTTTTCGAAAATTATGTTTCCTGGGCAACGGTTAGGTATGGCCGTCTTACCAGCAGAATTGATTGAGCCTTTCCAAAGCTTTAAAGAAATCATTGATATTCATACGAATTCTTTAAGTCAAGTGATTATGCAGACATTTATGGAAAGTGGGCTATATGCACACCATAAAGATAAAATCGTATTCAGACATCAGCAAAAAGCCAAAACACTGCGCGATGTATTGAAAACCTACTTTTCTGATTACCAATTTAATGATAACCATCAAATGCATACAGTCATCAAGCTACCCAAGCAAATAAATATGAATAAGCTTTATGAAGAATTGGCTAAACGACATGTTTTAGTAGACGATTACAAAACAAATTATATAGCTGGCTATAAACAGAATCATAAATTTCTCAAATTAAACACTACAAGTATCCCAGAAAATAAGATTGATGAAGGCGTTCAATTAATTCAGGAAGCGATAGAAGCGAGTAAAATACTTTAGCTGGAAAGAAGTATTGCATCCAATAATTTTAGATAATAAAAAAATGAGAGTAGCGAAATGCATACTCTCACTTTTTTTATTCCGACAGTAATTGTTGAAGCTGTTGCAGCTGTTCCTCCGCAATTAAGGTGCGATATTCATGCAAGAGCTGTAAATTTACTTTAATCGTATCTTTATACGCCTCATAAAGAGGGACTGTTAAATGACGCAGTACAAGCGGTACAGGATTTTTATGATTAAAACGCTTCATATATTTCAACATAAAATCCTCAGACAATTGACAGCTTGTATGCTCACCAAGTGCTTCAAAATCAATAAATTTAATATGGGCAACAATAAAATCCTCAGCTAAATAGCCATTGTATCGGCAAATTTTTGTCCAATTTAATTGATTGCGATAGCGGTGCAGCCAATGTGGCTCTAAAACAGCACAAAGCAAGTCTAATTGTACATCACTAAATGAAGCGATCATCTCGTCCATTTCTTTATTTGTCTTTCTTTTAAAGCCGTATTGATCATATTTTTGACACGCTAAAGATGGTATACCCTTTACTAAATGCTCGCTACCGCTCCACTTATTTGGTCCCACATCATATTCGAAAAATTGTAAGTCCATTTCTTCCTCAAATTCCTCAAACTCAAAATCGCGAATTTCCTTATGTGCATAAAAATGATCGTCTTCAATAAACTGCTCTACCTTATGAGCAAAATCCTCATTTAATGGCACTTGTTGTACTCGTAAAAAATCAACCAAATAGCGCTTAAAGGAGCTAGTTAAACGATTTAGAACGGAATAATTGTATTGCAATGTTGCTGCAAGTTGATCTAAGTGCTCGATTAAATATTGCTCTGTTAAATATGGATTAGTTAAGCACAGGTGCTCAAAGCTAATTGCATGTAAATATGGTTGTAAATCATTTAAATGCATTTGTGTCGCACGTGAACGCCACTGAATATATTGCCTAATGAAGCGTTTGCTGAAATACGGATGTTGCAGCTGAATTTCTAACACTTGCTTGATCGTTACTTGATTAAGCATTGGCTCTATCATCGTCGGATTGAAATTTTCCGGAAAAGCGAGCGCTTCAAATTCCTTTTGAATATCATATTTTTGTCGATTTACATGCGTAGAGAAGCTATACGATCCGATTGAACCACGTTCCTCTAACAATATATAGGCGAGCTCCTGCTTTTGATCACGCGTCAAGCGCACATGCTTTGGAAATTTCACAGAAGCAAAATACGTGACATTCGCCATATCATAGAAAAACTTATAATCTCCTTCAGGTGTATACTCGCTATCAGTTGTATTGCGACACCAATATAACAAAGCGCCATGAATAGGCTCATAATTTGAAAAGGTAATATTTGAGATAGAAAAAATATTATGTGACATTGAGTCATCATAAATGGTTTTTATAAAATCGATTTGTTTAATTTTTAGCATAACGAACCCCCTAAGTTATTATATACTGTAATAGTATAAATGTGTAGGAAAGTGCCGTGGTTCAATACTCTTTAGAAAATAGCCCCACTTTTAGCTCTATCTACTTAAACTTTGACTAAATAGCCGTATGGATTTTTGGACTAGCTCCTTTAAGACATGCCCATAAATCAAATAAAGGGCCAGATTGTGGAAGATAACATCTTAGAAAGGATATATTCAAAAATGGAAATTGAGAATTTAATTAGAGTTAAGACAAGACAGGAGTTGCGAGATTGGCTTGAAGAAAATTCAATTACAGCAAGGTTTTGTTGGGTAATAGTGAGCGTGGGTGAACAAACAGAAGTCATTCAGTATCTAGATGCAGTTGAGGAAGCATTATGCTTTGGTTGGATTGATGGTATAAAGAAGAAAATATCAGATACTGAACTGGCTCAAAGGCTTTCTCCAAGAAAGAAAAAAAGTAATTGGACAGAATTAAATAAGGAAAGAGTAAGGAGATTAGATAAATTAGGTTTAATGAAAGAAGAGGGACTGAGAATTCTTCCTGATATGCGACCTGAATCCTTTACTATAGATAAAGATATCGAAGCGCTTCTGAAAGAAGATGACCAATTATATCAGAACTTCATTAATTTTCCTGAACTGTATAGCAGGATTAGGATTGATACAATACAAAGTTATAGAAATGAGCCTGATATTTTTAGTAAAAGGCTAAATAAGTTTATTGAAAATACAAGAGAAAATAAAATGTATGGTCAGTGGAATGATAATGGCCGCTTAATCAATTATTGAGGAAAGGAAATGGAGCTTTTAATATCCATCATGTAATTTCCAAAGCTGACCTAAAACATGTTATTTGTAGAGTTTCATTGCTTCCTCTAAAAAATTTAAATACTTAGAAATAAAATCTTCTGGTTTTATAATTTTAACTTTATTACCGAATCCAGCTAAAAATTGGTAGGCAAATTGATTCTCAGGCAATTCGATTGTCGTAAGGTAACTTCTTGTAGTTACTTTTGTAACTGCATTTTTTCCGTATCTCTCGATAAATTGATCTCTTACAGCAACGTCTATCAGTAGCTGTACGCTAATCAAATTTAGTTGTTCATTATGTTGTTTTTTTTCTTCAAATACTTTATCGGATTTCGGGACAAAAAAACCGTCTTTTTGGATATTTGTTATCCTCGTCAATTTAAATGTTCGGTAGTCTTCCCGTTCTAAATTATAACCAAAAAGATACCAATGCATTTCACTTAAATGTAACTTATAGGGTTCTACTGCTCTGTAAGTTATGTTTCCTATTTGATCAACATACTCAAACTTTAATAACCAATTATGTTCAATTGCTTGCTGGATAAATAAAATATCTTCTTTCATTTGACTTCTTCCTACCCAATCATAAAATGTTAAATCCAGTTTTGGAGATATAGCTGCGCTAGTCATTCCTTTGATTTTTTGAATAGTCATTTGGATCTCTTGATTCGTAATTAGTCCCTCAAAACCTCCTAAAGCAATGAGTATATTTTCAATATCCTTGTGATTTAGTAATCGTTTATCAAATTTATACTCTTCCATTAGTGCATATCCCCCTTCAGAACCATATTCTGCGTAAATAGGGATGTTTGCGTAATTTAATGCTTCCATATCACGTTGAATCGTCCGTCTTGTTACATTAAAAAGCCGGCTAAACTCTGATGCTGAAACAACTTCTTTTTGTAACAAGATCATTATTATTGAGATAAGTCGCTCTATTTTTTTCATATTTCCCTCCTATATACGACATACACTTGTCGCCTATGTCCTATTATACTTCAAATATGAAAAGGAGGAATTAAGTTATGAAAGCAATATCTTATCTACAATTTGGTGGAAGAGCAGAAGAAGCGTTAGCCTTTTATGAAAAGGCATTACAAGCAACAAATGTAAAAATGGTGAGGTTTGGTGCTTTTAGTCAAGATCCGAATGTCTTATTAATGGAAGAAGAACAAAATATGATTATGGAATCTCGTATTGAGTTTTCAGGGAATATTTTAATGATCTCTGATATTCCGCCTTTTATGCAAGCTGCGACAGGCGAAATCACCAGTGGGAATACCGTTTTAATCAGTATTATTGATGCTAATCCGAATATGAATAAACAATGTTTTGAAGGGCTTTCAGAAGGTGGTACTGTGATTATGCCGTTATCCTCTACACCGTGGTCAGCAAGTTTTGGAATGCTAGTTGATAAATTTGGGGTGATGTGGAAGTTTAATAGTGATGCGAGTCAATTTCTAAATGGTTTCGTAGATTAAATTTGTATTATCAGAGTGGGTGTCCCGTTTTAAATTTTTACTAAATACCCACATAAAAACATTATTAACAGACCCTGAAGTACCTTTTTGATTGGTAATTTCAGGGCTTGTTTTATTTCTATATTTACAGGAAAGTTACTAGAAAGCCTGAGCATACAGGTGAAAGGTCTTGATTTTCATTAGAATTTATCCTAGTTCAGCAAATTCTTTTTGTATCGAAAGCAAAGCGGCAGATACAGAAAACCCCCTCTATAGGTGGTGAGATGAATGCCAGCATTAGACCTGCTTCAGCAGGTGTCACAGATTTTGAAGGGAGGCCTGCACGATGCAGGTCAGTTAACCGTTGTCACAGGAGGTGACGCTTTTAGGTTAACTTCCACTATGAGCGAGCTCAAAAAATCTGGACACAATTACGTCGAGGCGTAATTGATTTGTTTTCATAAGAGATAAAGATGTAGCTAAAGGTAAAAGATTTGAAGTTCATCTAAATATTTCTTGTGAAGCTATTCTATTTAATAAAGAGATGACATATTCATTAATAAATTAATTTGTTGACTGCTTGGTACAAAAACAGTATGCTACTAATACTACATTTAAAATGAGAGGAGAATACCATTGAACAAACGCGGCAGACCCCGAGAGTTTGATTATTCCACAATTGTAGATGTTGCAATGAAAACATTTTGGATAAGAGGATATGAGGGGTGCTCTACACAAGATCTATGTAGCGATACAGGACTTGGGAAAGGCAGTTTATACAATACGTTTGGTAGTAAACACGAACTATATAAGCAAGTGTTAGAACGCTATCATGAAACGGGGATTCGAGAACAGAGAAAATTGCTAGATACGCCCATTTCGGTTAGAGAACGGTTAAGTAATTTTTTTGAATGGGCATTAAATGAAGATTTTGATAATATTGATCAAAAAGGCTGTTTGTTGATTAAGGCAAGTTTGGAACGAGCTAATAATGATTTAATGGTTCAAGAAATTTTCTCGCGGCATGTTGAGGCTCTTAAACAAGCTATTGAAAAAGTGATGGAGGAAGGATTAAGAACTGGTGAAATTTTAAAAAAGCAATCCGCTGAGGAATTAGCTAGTCTATTTTTAAGCAGTTATTACGGATTCCGTGTTCTTAATGTATCTATGCAAGACCGAGTATTGGCTGAACAGGTTGTCAAAGGAACAATGGAATCTATTTTTGGCGCTTAGTGCGCTCTTTTTTTCTCATTATTTTTGTACCGAACATTACAATAATTGATAAGGAGTGTTTTCATGCCAGTTGTTATTTATTTGCTAGCTTTAGCGATTTTTTGTATGACTACATCAGAATTTATGGTTGCAGGTATGATGAATGAACTTGCTCTTGCATTTCAAGTTTCTGTATCATCAATTGGCTATTTAATTACAGCTTATGCAGGGGCAATGGTGATAGGTGGCCCCATTTTAACTGCGGCTCTCTTACGAATACCTAGTAAGCAAGCATTATTAGTTTTAATGTTTGTATTTTTAATTGGTCAATCGCTTGGAGCTATTGCGTGGAACTATGATATTATGATGATTTCTCGTATTATAACTGGTATTGCTTCAGCATCAGCTTTTGGCGTTGCGATTTCCTTTTCTGCAGCATTAGTTCACGCTGATTCAAGGGGGAAAGCCGCATCAATTGTACTCGCAGGTTTAATGATTGCAACTGTTTTAGGTCTACCTGTCACAACTGTTATCTCACAATATTTTGGCTGGCGTATTAGTTTTGGCGTCGTTTCTGTTCTTGTACTAGTATCAGGAATGATGATTCAATGGTTGCTACCATCATTGACCAATAAAGAGCAAGTAAATTGGCGAGATGAACTCATGCGCTTTAAAAATATTCATCTTTGGGCAGCGTATGTAACAAGTATGTTTATCATTGGTGGTACGTTTGCAGCATTTAGTTATTTCACGCCTATCTTTACAAATGTCACGGGCTTTTCAAACGCAAGTGTTCCATATTTACTTGCTCTTTATGGGAGTGCAACGGTAGTTGGAAATATAGTAATTGGTAAGTTTGCTGATAAATTTACAATGAGCATACTTACAGGTGGCTTGATGATATTAATAGCAGCATTGTCTTTATTTGCTTTTGGTGCAGAAAATAAATACATTGTAGTTATTTCTACTATTTTTATTGGTTTAACGGGTGTAGCAATGAACCCAGCTATGGTTACGAGAGTAATGAAAGCGGCTAGTAATGGAACGATGATTAATACGGTTCATAGTTCTTTTATTACCCTTGGAATTGTTATTGGTTCGTCACTAGGTGGTCTAGGAATCAGTAAAGGATATGGCTTTGTATCTCCACTGTGGATTGGAGCTTGTTTAGCTATTCTAGGGTTGATTTCATTGCTTCCATATGTATCTAAAAACGAGGGAGATTAAGTTATATCTTGCGTTTCTTTTCTGACATGTATTCTTTAAGTTTATATCAATACTCCTTTCTAAAAAAGTGATGTTATGTATAAAGGGGATTTGTGTTGTGAGAGGTCAATTAAATATGAATAATGTAGAATTTTTATTGGGTTGGATAGAAAAATAAACAGGGATAGGCAAGGGGAAAATGTGTTTAATGGGTGAGAGTTGCTATGGCTGCAAGAAGAATATCCAAAATATATGCAATCACTTGGCTTCGATTTGGTACGTGGATCAGAGCGAGGATATTTGACGCCAGCGCAATTAAACAAGTTGGAGAGCGAAACAAGCACATGGAGCGATAAAAAACGCCACTTTTTGAGTAGCGTTTTTGTTTTTGTTTCGAAGCTTTACGGTTTCTTCTTATAGAATGAACGTCATTTTTCCAAAATGCTTTGAAGCGTTGATATATAAAGCTTTAATACGATTTTCGGTGACGAAAGAAAAAATGTACAAAAAAATCCCATTAGGATAAGATTAAAGTGTTGAAGTTTAACCTAAGCCATAAGACGATTTCTGTACCCTTCTGATGGGGCAGAATGATGAGTGAGCAATTTTGTATCAAGATAAGCCGATAAAATACACAATAGATAAATCGTACCTTCGACAGTCTATAGCGGAATACGAGGAAAGTTTGAAAAAGTACGATGCAAAAAATGCTAGAGATTAGCTTGTAGCTACTCTTTTATAAACTATTTAAAGGGGTTTATGCTGATGACGATACCAGAATCAATACAGCCATCAATTATTTATGTTACATCTGCTTATTTTATTTTTTTATTCCTATTTGTTTTTTTCAGAGTTGTCGTTTTTAATTTCGCTTTAAAAAAGATTAAACGCCGACTAAGTATCGCTTACGATATTTCTCTTTTCGTCACTACAACACTTTGGTTCTTTTATCTACATTTACAAGACTTTATTTATTATAGTTACGATTCTCCCATATTATTATTTGTTAGTTCAGCCTATTTCATTGCAATATTCGATTTCATATATAATTATTTTTTATATAAAAAAAACAAAATAGGGGTGTGACATGATGAATAAATATGTTATATTCCATCAGTTTGGCAAGCCACAAGAGGTATTGGAGGTTCACTGTGCAGCAGCTAAGCCACTGGCAAGGGATGAAATTTTAGTACGCATGTTAGCAAGACCAATCAATCCTTCTGATTTAATCCCGATTAGAGGCTCTTATGCACATCGTATTTCTTTACCGACGATTCCTGGCTATGAAGGCGTTGGCATCGTAGAGGAGGTTGGTGCGGCCGTTTCTAAAAGCTTAATTGGTCAACGTGTCTTACCATTAAGAGGTGAAGGTACTTGGCAAGAATATGTGAAAGCACCAGCGAATCTTGCCATCCGAATTCCACAAGCGATTGACAATTTCACAGCAGCGCAAATGTATATTAACCCCGTAACCGCATGGGTCATTTGTACAGAGATATTAAACTTAAAGCCGTCAGATTTGTTGGTCGTTAATGCTTGTGGCTCTGCAATTGGTCATGTTTTCGCCCAATTATCGAAAGTGCTAGGTTTCCGTTTAATCGCGATTACACGTAATAATATACATACGAAGCAGTTACTAGCATTAGGGGCTTCTGATGTCATTTGTTCAGAAGACGCTGTACGAGAAACAGTACTGACTTTAACAAACGGATTAGGCGCAACTGCCGCAATTGATTCAATCGGTGGCACAGCAGGCACCGAGCTAGCATTTTCTTTACGCCCAGAGGGACAATTTTTAACGATTGGGTTGCTATCAGGCATCCAAGTTGACTGGACAAAGATTGCAAAGGAAGCTCAAGTAAATGCGGCAATTTTCCATTTGCGTCATTGGAATAAAAGGATATCCATCACACACTGGCAAAATACCTTTCAACAGCTCATTACATTAATTGAACAACAACAATTAACATTCATGCCAGCAACTGCCGAGTACAATTTAGTCGATGTAAAAGAAGCTGTGCACCATGTGGAAACCATGAAAAATCGGCTGGGTAAAGTTTTTTTAGTTTGAGTAGGCAAGCTTTGAATGCGCTCAATGCTTCTTGCTAGTAAGAAAAGCTTTATAAACAAAAATGATTATGATATAGTTTGAAAATACATAGTAAAAAATATTTTCAGATTAAAAGGGTAAACAAGCTATTTTACTATATTATTAATGTTTAACTAATTTCATATTTGAAACATAGAAAGTGCTCACAATCGTGTGAGGTAAAAGGGAAGCCAGTTAGATTCTGGGACAGCCCCCGCTACTGTAATTGCAGATGAAATCACAAAGCCACCTTTGTTGGGAAGGCGTGAGAGTAAAAGGAAGCATAAGTCAGGAAACCTGCTTTGTATGAAGATACCAACTTTTCGGAGGGAGAAGTTTTGGCGAGACAGGGTTTTTCTGTACTGTCTGTTAAGTGAATTTATATGCCAAAAGCTTTTGCTCTAGAAAGGAGCAGAGGCTTTTTTTGTTTGTATAAGAAGGAGGTTAGGACATTGAAAAAAGGGAAAATCTTCGTTGTAGGCTTTGGACCTGGAGACTATGAGCATATTACGAAGCGTGCAATTGATGCATTGCAGCAGAGCGATTTTATTATTGGTTATAAAACTTATGTGGAGCTAATTGAGCATTTAGTGACGGCGAAATCCATTGTCAGTACAGGGATGACGGAGGAAGTGTCACGTGCACAGGAGGCGGTAAGACAGGCAGAAGCAGGTCACATTGTTTCGGTTATTTCGAGTGGTGATGCAGGTGTTTACGGGATGGCAGGGCTTGTCTATGAGGTATTGATTGAGCTTGGCTGGACAGAAAAAGAGGGAATTGCCGTTGAGGTTGTGCCAGGGATTTCTGCGATTAATTCTTGTGCGAGCTTGCTTGGAGCGCCTGTTATGCATGATGCATGTACGATTAGCTTGAGCGACCATTTAACACCTTGGACAATTATTGAAAAGCGCATAGAGGCAGCTGCGATGGCTGATTTTGTCATTGCCTTTTATAATCCGAAAAGTGGTCGTCGGACGCGCCAAATTGTGGAGGCACAGCGAATTTTATTACAATATCGCAATCCAGCGACACCTGTAGGGCTTGTAAAAAGTGCCTATCGTGAGAAGCAAAATATTGTCATGACCACACTTGCGGAAATGTTAAATCATGATATCGGAATGCTGACAACAGTTGTTGTCGGCAATTCGTCCACATTTTTCTATGATAATAAAATGATTACACCGCGTGGCTATCAGCGTAAATATACACTTGGTGAGGAGAAGCAACCACTGCGTCCACATCAACGCTTGAAAAAGGAAGCGGAGCCATGGGCATTGGATCAAGAGACAGGTATTGCAGCAACAGGTTACGAAGAGCTAGAAGTGAAGAAGCAAGTACCAGAGCAAATTGTACCGAAAAAATCATCCTTCGAAATGGCAACATTGGCACTATCACTTGTGACAAAGCAAGTGCAACCAACACCGACATTTATCGAACAAAAAATGGAGGCTATTTTTGAAGTAGCAGTAAGCCCTGGTGTGGCAAATAAGTTTTTCACACCTGAGCAGATGCGGACATTAGCAGATCTGACAGGTGATGGCACGATGGAGTATACACCTGACCATCAGATTGTCTTAAAAATTCCAACAGACAATCCACAACAAATTGTCGAGCGTTTGGAGGAGGTAGATTTCCTCGTAGCACCAGTTGGGGATGTCCTCAATGTCAAGGCTTGTGATTTTTGTTATGGCGAGAAGGCAGATAGTATCCCCTATGCGGAGGCACTGCAAGCGGAATTTGGCGGAATGAAGCTACCAAAGCAATTGCATGTCGGCTTTAATGGTTGCGGGATGGCTTGTTATAAAGCGGTTTTTGATGATATTGGGATTGTCTACCGTAAAAGCAAGTTTGACTTGTTTATCGGTGCGAAGCCTGTTGGACGGACGGCACATGCGGCACAGCCTGTTGTTGAAGGGCTAGCGCCAGAACAGCTTGTACCGCTTGTTAGACAGATTGTAGAGGAATATAAGGCGAATGCCCATCCAAATGAGCGTTTATTCAAATACTTTAAACGCGTGAAGAAAATTTTGAATTTTGACTATGTCGATATGGCAACCAAAATTGAAATAGAACCTGCGCCTTGCGGGGATTAGAGGTGGTTTGAATGATTTTATTTTTAGCTGGAACAAGCGATGCACGAGATTTAGCAATCAGGCTTCAACAGGAAGGGCATCAATTGCTGGCAACGGTTGTCACACCTTCAGCGGCAGAAAGCTTGCAACAGGCGAGTATTCCACATCGCATTGGGCGCTTAACAGCCGCGCAAATGGTGGACATCATTAAAACAGAAGGTGTGCATTTACTTGTAGATGCCTCACATCCCTTTGCGGAAGAGGCATCAAAGCAGGCGATGGCGGCAGCACAAGAAGCGGATGTCCCATATATTCGTTATGAGCGTGCGCGAGAGGACTATGCACACCCTTTGATTACAACAGTGGCGAGTTACGAGGCAGCGGCACAGCTAGCGAAAGATAAAGGTGGCACGATTATGCTGACAACGGGAAGTAAAACGTTAGCTACTTTTACAAAGGTTTTGTTACCAGTAGAAGGTATCCGTGTCATTGCCCGTATGTTGCCGAATCTTGAAAATATGGAGAAATGTGCAGCATTAGGTGTAGCACAAAAGGATATTGTCGCGATTCAAGGACCCTTTACGAAGGAGCTAAACCATGCACTCTATACGCAGTATGGGGTGACACTCATGGTGACAAAGGCGAGTGGAAAAGTCGGCTCTGTTGATGAAAAAATTAGTTCCGCACTAGAACTAGGTATTGAAATCATTATGATTGATCGCCCGAATATTTCATATGGGCAACAGTTTTCAACATTTGAAGAAATTAGTCAACTTGTAGGAGGAATGGAAGATGTCAGGAAATAAAAACTTTAATACAGACTTTACACCATTAACAGTAGACCCAGATAAAATTTATGATTACAGCTTTTCGATTATTGCCGAGGAAATGGGTGAGCACAATTTCTCAGAAGACCAATGGAAGGTTGTACGCCGCGTTATCCATGCATCTGCGGATTTTGAGCTAGGACGTAGTGTAATGTTTACACCTGATGCGATTGAAGCGGGTGTTCAATCGATTTTAGCAGGACGCCATGTAGTGGCAGATGTGCAGATGATTGAGAGTGGTTCAGGTCGCAAGCGATTCCAAAAGCATGGTGGCGATTTGCATTGTTATATCGCAGACCCAGACGTATGGAAAGAGGCGAAGGAACAAAGTACAACGCGTGCGGTTGTGTCGATGCAAAAGGCAGTGCGTGAAAATGAAGGCGGCATTTATGCAATTGGTAATGCGCCAACCGCATTATTAGAATTAATTCGCCTTATTAAAGAAGGCATTGCGAAGCCTGATTTAATTATCGGGATGCCTGTAGGCTTTGTATCGGCGGCAGAATCCAAAGAGGAGCTTGCTAAATTAGAAGGAATTCCATTTATTACAAATGTCGGACGTAAAGGCGGTAGTACAGTCACAGTGGCGGCATTGAATGCGATCTCCATTTTAGCGGATGAACGAGCGAATGGAAAAGCCTAAAAAAGACCCGAAGGAAATGCGGCATGGCTATACGACAGGAGCTTGTGCAACGGCTGCGACAAAAGCAGCCTTGACCGCCTTGTTAACGAAAGAGGAGCAAGAAACAGCGACAATCCATTTGCCTGTTGGTAAAGATGCAACCTTCACAATGGATGTCTGTGTGTTTGAACAAGAAAGTGTACGCTGTGAGACGATTAAAGATGCAGGGGATGACCCCGATGCAACACATAAGGCACGCATTGTGAGCACAGTCAGATTGGTGGAAAAGCCAGGCATTCATTTAGATGGGGGCGTCGGCGTTGGTCGTGTGACAAAACCAGGGCTGCCTGTTGATGTAGGGCTTGCCGCCATTAATCCTGTGCCGCGTAAGATGATTATAGGCGTTGTCGAAGAACTTATACAGGAGTTTTCGATTACATGCGGTGTCGAAGTGATTATTTCTGTACCAGATGGCGAGGAAATTGCCAAAAAAACGTTGAATGGTCGTCTTGGTATTGTTGGTGGGATTTCTATTTTAGGGACACGTGGAACGGTCGTACCGTTTTCGACTTCTGCCTATATGGCAAGTATTGTACAGGCCATTAGTGTAGCAAAATCCGCTGGCTGTAAGCATGTTGTGATTACAACTGGTGGGCGCAGCGAGAAGTATGGAATGGCAGAGTACCCCGATTTGCCAGAGGAAGCGTTTATTGAGATGGGCGATTTTGTCGGCTTTACTTTAAAGCATTGCAAGCGTCTTGGCATTGAACGTGTCTCACTTGTTGGCATGATGGGGAAGTTTTCAAAAGTCGCACAAGGTGTCATGATGGTGCATTCGAAAAGTGCGCCGATTAATTTTGAATTTCTTGCACAATTAGCAAAAGCAGCGGGGGCAGATGAGGCAACGCTTGCAGAGGTGCTAGAGGCCAATACTGCCTCGCATGTTGGCGATATGATGCTAGAGCGTGGTTTGCATGACTTCTTTTATCAAATGTGTAAATGCTGTTGCTATGCCTCACTTGACCATATTAGAGGAGGCTTAACGCTATCTACCTCATTGTATTCAATGAAGGGTGAATTATTAGGGAGGGCTGAGAATATTGCCACAGTCAATGAAGATGATTGGTATCGGGGATAGCGTCGACGGATTGCTTCCGCAATACAAAAAATGGATTGAAACATGTGAAGTGCTTGTTGGTGGGGAAAGAGTATTGGACTTCTTCCCTGATGTACAAGCGGAGAAAGTTGTGATTAAAGGTGGCTTATCTGCACTTGTCACACGCCTGCAAAGTGAAACGCGTGAGGTGGTCATTTTGGCATCAGGTGACCCGCTATTTTACGGGATTGGTAGCTATTTAGCGAAAAAGCTACCGCTTGAAATTTATCCGTATATGAGTTCAGTGCAGCTTGCTTTTTCAAAAATGAAGGACAGTTGGCAGGATGCATATATTGTCAGTGTGCATGGTCGCTCCATGAAAGGGTTAGCGCAAAAGATAGATGGCAGACCGAAAGTCGCACTGTTAACGGATGAGGAAAATAGCCCAAATGCTATTGCCTGTTATTTAAAGGAATTTGGCATGCATGAGTATGAGGCATTTGTAGCGGAAAATCTAGGTGGGGAAACGGAAAAATACGGCTTTTACACACTGGATGAATTAGAAGCAGCAACTTTTTCACCGTTAAATGTGGTCATTTTGCGCCAAACAGTGACACCAAAAACATATACGCTTGGCATTGACGATGAGGAATTTGCACAGCGCAAGCCAGAGAAGGGCTTAATTACAAAAAAGGAAATTCGCACATTAAGCATTCAAGCACTTGCCTTACATGAGAAAAGCATTATGTGGGATATTGGCACATGCACAGGCTCTGTTGCCATTGAGGCAGGGAAAATTGCACGAGAAGGTGCGATTTATGCGGTGGAGAAAAATGAAGGCGATCTTGAAAACTGTCTGCAAAACCAGCGTAAATTCCGCGTAGATTTTACGGCGATACATAGTAAAGCGCCAGCAGGATTGGAAGACTTTCCAAGCCCAGACGCTATTTTCATCGGTGGCTCAGGTGGCGAGATGCAGGAGTTACTTGCTCTTTGTGTGGAGAAATTAAAAGCAGATGGTCGCCTTGTGATGAACATTGCCACGATTGAAAATTTATATGAAGCGGTTACAGCGTTGAAACAGAATGGCTGTCAAGTTGAAATTTTACAGGCACAGCTATCACGCAGTAAGCCCATTTTAAATATGACAAGATTTGTACCGCTAAATCCAATTTATATTGTGACGGCGAGAAAAGGAGTTTAACATGACAAAGCTAGGTGTTTTATATGGTTTAGGCGTCGGTCCTGGAGATCCAGAACTTATTACAGTAAAGGCATTTCGTAAAATTCAAGAATCGCCTGTTATTGCCTATCCCAAAAAATTAAAAGGCAGCAAAAGCTATGCACATCGCATTGTCGATGTTTATATTAATCCTGCTGAAAAAGAGATGCTGGGGCTTGTTTTTCCAATGACGAAGGACGAGGCGATATTAGAGCGTGAATGGACAAAATCAGTCGAGCTTGTCTATGAACAATTACAACAGGGCAAGGATGTTGCGTTTGTAACGGAAGGCGATCCACTGTTGTATAGCACGTTTATTCATATGATGCATTTAATGCAGGACAAGCATCCGGATGTAGATATTCAAGTTGTACCAGGGATTTCTTCGTTAAACGGAGCAGCATCTCGCTTAGGTATAGCGCTTGCAGATGGCGACGATCATGTAGCGATTATTCCAGCACACGATGATTATGAGGCGATGAAAAAAGCCATTGTTGAGCACGATGCCATTATTTTCATTAAGGTAGCAAAAGTTATCGATTTAATGTTGTCGATTTTACGTGAGCTCAACTTATTAGATAAAGCATCTGTTGTCACAAAGGTCACTTCTGATGAGGAAGTCATTTGGGATGTGCAACAACTCGATGGTGTGGATTTAGAATACTTAACATTAATGGTGGTGCGCAAATAATGAAAAAAATATGGATTATCGGAGCTGGCCCTGGCGACCCTGATTTAATTACGGTCAAAGGGTTACAGCATTTGCAAACGGCTGATGTCGTGATGTATACAGATTCCCTAGTAAATGATGAGCTGATTGCGAAAGCAAAGCCAGATGCTGAAGTGATTCGCACAGCAGGCATGCATTTAGAAGAAATGGTCGAGGTCATGGCATCGCATATTTTAGCTGGGAAAAAGGTTGTGCGTATGCATACGGGCGACCCTGCGATGTATGGAGCAACGATGGAGCAAGTGGCATTATTAAAGGCACGTGGTATTGATTATGAGGTCATTCCAGGGGTAAGCTCGGTGTTTGCTTCTGCTGCGGCTGTTGGTGCAGAGCTGACGATTCCAGATTTAACGCAAACATTGATTTTAACGCGTGCTGAAGGGCGTACACCTGTACCAGAATTCGAAAAATTACGTTTATTAGCAAGCCATCACTGCACAATTGCTTTATTTTTAAGTGCGACCTTAACGAAGAAAATTGTCAAGGAGTTGCAGGAAGCAGGATGGGCAGATGATACACCAGTAGCGGTTGTCCAGCGCGCGACATGGCCAGACCAGAAAATTGTTCGTACAACCTTAGTCGAGCTAGATGAAGCAATGCGCACAAACGGCATCCGCAAGCATGCCATGATTTTAGCAGGGTGGGCTTTGGACCCAGCAATTCATGATAAAGAATACCGCTCGAAATTATATGATGCGACGTTTACACATGGCTTTAGAAAAGGTGTGAAAGCAGATGATTGAGCTACAGGAAGGGGTTATTCCTGAAATTGAGGTGCGCAAGCCCTATGCACTTGTGGCGATTACAAAGCATGGTGTGGCGATGGCACGCGACTTACAGCAAAAGTTTCCACAGGTTGATTTATATTATATGGCGAAATTTGAGCAAGGCGATGAGCAAGACAGAGGCATCCAGCTATTTACTGGAACAGTGCGTCTCCTATTGCCTGCGTTGTTCAAGCAATATAAAGGCTTAATTTTGATTATTTCATTGGGTGCTGTTGTACGAATGATTGCGCCGATTTTAGTTGATAAAAAGACAGATCCAGCCGTTGTTGTTGTCGATGATAAAGGGGAAAATGTCATTAGCGTGCTTTCGGGGCATTTAGGTGGAGCAAATGCTTTAACGCATGAGGTCGCAGAGGCAATGCAAGCACGGGCGATTATTACTACTGCCTCCGATGTACAAAAAACGATTCCTGTCGATTTATTCGGTGCACGCTTCGGCTGGCGCTGGGATGCTGAGGATAAATTAACACCTGTCAGCGCCTCTGTTGTCAATGAGGAGCATGTGGCGATTATTCAAGAAACGGGCGAGAAAAATTGGTGGATGCATGATACATCAATGCCACCAAGCATAGTCGTCTATCCGTCTATACAACAAGCAATCGAGGTGCAACCACAGGCGGCATTAATTATTACAGATCGCCTGTTAACAGAGAGTGAATCGGTCTTACTTGAAAACGGTGTTGTCTACCGCCCGAAATCAATTGTGCTTGGCATGGGCTGTAATCGAGGAACTTCGTTAGAGGAAATCGAGGCAGTGATTGATGAAACATTGCAGGAGCTTCAGTTATCGAAAAAAAGTGTCAAAGCATTGTGCACGATTTCGATTAAACAAGATGAAGTATGCTTCCAACAAATCACGAATAAATACGGTTGGGAATTTATTACGTACACACCAGAACAATTAAATGAAATGCCATTACCGAACCCGTCTGAAACGGTATTTAAATTTACAGGAGCGTATGGTGTGAGTGAGCCTGCTGCCATGCGTTATGCGAAAACGACAGATTTGTTATTACCGAAAAAGAAAAGCGGCAATGCGACGATTTCTGTTGCACGTTTAACATTTTAGGAGGTGAGTATATGACAAAGCGTTTTGTTATTGCAGGCACAGGAAGTGGTGTCGGCAAAACGACATTTACAATCGGCTTGATGCAAGCATTAAAAAATAAAGGGCTGGTTGTACAAGGCTTTAAATGTGGACCAGATTATATTGATCCAACCTATCATAGTGCTGTCACAGGACGTATTTCACGCAATATCGATAGCTGGATGCTGACACATGACACAGTAACGACGATTGTCAGCCGTGCAAGTCGTGGAGCAGATGTCGCTGTGATTGAAGGCGTCATGGGCTTTTATGATGGTAAAAGTCCACTAAATGATGCAGGCTCAACGGCAGAAATCAGTGTCATTACTCAGTCACCTGTTGTGTTAATTGTCAATGCCGCGAGCATGGCAAGAAGTGTGGCCGCTGTTGTCAAAGGCTTTCAAACATTATCGACAGCGCCAAATATTGTCGCAGTCATCGTCAATCAAGTTGGCAGTGTCAGCCATTTTGAGCTAGTCAAAGCGGCGATTGAGCAAGAATGCCAAATCCCTGTGATTGGCTATTTAAAAAAAGACGCGACACTTTCTATGCCAAGCAGACATCTAGGCTTAGTTCCTGCGGTTGAACGTGGAGAATTAACGACATTTTTTGAGCATTTAGGTGAACTGATTGCGGAAACGGTTGATGTAGAGCGTTTACTTGCTTTAACGGAAGCACCTCAACTTGAGGAAACAAGTCGTTTATTTGAACCAGAACCTGCACAACATGTGACGATTGCTGTGGCGAAGGATGCGGCGTTTAATTTTTACTATGAAGAAAATTTAGAATTACTAAGGGCTAAGGGAGCCGAAATTGCGTATTTTTCACCGCTTCGCAATGAACCTGTGCCCAGTGAGGCAGATGGGCTGTATCTAGGTGGGGGCTTCCCCGAAGAGTTTGCTGCACAGCTTGAACAATGCACAGCAACGAAAAAATCAGTTCAAGAGACGATTGCACGTGGTGTGCCAACATTAGCTGAATGCGGCGGTTTTATGTATTTGACTGAAGCCATTACAACAACAGCAGGGGCTTGTTATCCAATGTTAGGCATCATTCCTGGTGAAGTCAAAATGCAAACAAAGCTAGCTGCACTTGGCTATCGTGAAATTACAGGGGCAACGGACAATTTCCTTATTCGTCAAGAAGACCAAGCGAAGGGACATGAATTTCATTACTCCGTATATGAGGGGCAACATGATTGTCCTGCCTATAAGACAAAAGGGCGCTTTGGGCAAAAGGAAGAGGGCTACACGACAGGCAATTTAGTAGCAGGCTATACGCATTTCCATTTCGCTTCGAATCCAGCGCTTGTTGAGCAATGGCTTGAAGCATGTAAGAAGGTGAAAGCATGACATATTTTCCAGCATTATTAAACATTGATTACAAAAAAGTTGTTGTTGTAGGTGGTGGCAATGTGGCGGCACAAAAGGTGCGTGCGCTACTGCCAACAAAGGCGAACATTCATATTATTAGCCCTGATTTAATAGCAGAGCTGGCTTCCTATGTACAGGAAGGGCGTGCCATTTGGCATGAAAAACAATTTGCACCGCATGATGTCGATGATGCTGTTTTAGTTTTTGCGACGACAAATAGCGAGGCAGTCAATGATGCGGTAGAGGAAGCAACACAACACTGGCAGCAATTTTCACGTGCAGATATGAAGGGGCGTGTGGATTTTATTAACCCAGCGGTTGTTAGACGAGGCGAATTGATACTCGCTGTTTCAACATCAGGTGCAAGCCCAGGCTATACACGCAAGTTGAAAGCGGAGCTAGAGGAGCAGTTTGATGAAAGTTACGCACAGTATATTGCTTTTTTAAAGCATTGTCGCCAGCAAATTAATGCAACATTGACGGACAAAGCCGCTAAGCGCAAAGCATTGCAGCAAACATTGCGCCCTGAAGTTTTTGACTGGCTTCAGCAAGGTGATGTACAACAATGTGAAGCTTTTTTGCAAAATTTACTAAACGGAGAACAATCGACATGAACGGAAAAGTATTTTTAGTCGGTGCAGGGCCTGGTGATCCAAAATTAATTACGGTATATGGCTTACAATGCATTCAGCAGGCAGATGTCATTGCCTATGACCGCCTTGTCAATCAGGAGTTGCTATCACATGCCAAGCCAGAGGCAGAACTTATTTTTTGTGGTAAAAGCCCAGGAAATCATGGCTTAATTCAGGAGCAAATTCATGAATTGCTTGTGCGAGAAGCACAGGCGGGTAAAACTGTCGTACGTTTAAAGGGCGGTGACCCATTTGTTTTTGGGCGTGGTGCAGAGGAAGCAGCTGTTTTAAAAGACGCCAATATTCCATATGAAGTTGTGCCAGGGATAACAGCGGGAATTGCTGCACCTGCCTATGCGGGCATCCCTGTCACACATCGTGATCATGCCGCAAGCTTTGCGATTGTGACGGGGCATGGTCGTGCAGAAAAGGGCAATGACTTTTTACATTGGGCATCCCTTGTACATATTGATACCGTTGCCTTTTATATGAGCGTTGGCAATATCGCCCATATTACAAAGCAATTAATGGCACATGGTCGCAAGCCGTCAACACCTGTTGCGGTGATTGAATGGGGAACGACAGAGGAGCAACGGACATTAATCGGGACATTAGAAACGATTACACAAGATATCCAAGAGCATGGCTACCGCAATCCATCGATGATTTTAGTTGGAGAGGTTGTCCAAGTTCGTGAACAAGTCGCTTGGTTTCAAGAGCGTGTAAGGGAGGAACAGCAATGACTATTTTTGAAGCATTAAAAAATCGACGTGCGGTGCGCAATTATACAACACAGCCTGTCGAACGAGAAAAAATCGAACGTTTATTAGAGGCAGCAACATTTTCGCCAAATGACCGCATGCGTGAACCTTGGCATTTTTATGTGTTGCAAGGACAAGCACTGGCAAATTATGAAACGCTGGCCCACGACTATTTAGTAGAGCGTTTTCCGACAAAACCTAATTTAGTGGAAAGCTCGTTAAAGGTTGTGCAAACAACACCCGTTGTCATCGTAGTAACATCTGATATCGTGGAGGGAGATGCAGATGCAACGAAAGATAATGTATTCGCTGTCAGCACAGCGATTATGTCGATGTGGCTTGTAGCGGAGGAGCTTGGCTTAGGCTTCGTATGGCGTACACGTGGTGTAGGGCTTGTGCATGATCCAGCAATGCATCAATTTATTCAAGCACCTGCAAACCAACAAGTTGTCGGTACGATTTTCCTTGGCTATCCAGCAGAAGAGAAAGAAACGGAGAAAAAGCGCACGAGCTATACAGAAAAAACAACATGGCTATCATGATTCAGTATTTAGTAGGAGACGCCTATCTCTACAGATAGTGCGATGAATATTTACATTACCATTCATTCAGTAGCGGGACACCTACTGAATCATGATAAAGCCTCCGGCGGATGTCACAGATTTTGAAGCGGAGTTTTCAAGCAAGCTTGAAAAAATCTGGACACAATTACGCCGAGGCGTAATTGATAAGGGGGGATCGCATGGCAGCGAAAAAAGGATTACTGCTTGTCTACACAGGTGATGGCAAAGGAAAAACAACGGCTTCTCTAGGTGTAACACTAAGAGCGATTGGACGAGGGCTCAATGTACGCTTTATGCAGTTTATTAAATCACCAGAAAGAACATATGGAGAGCAAATCGCCCTTCGTAAGCTCGGTGTAGAAACAGAGCAGCTTGGTATTGGCTTTACATGGACAAAAACACCTGAGGAGCACCGCGTTGCCTTGAAAAATGCTTGGCTGAAAACAAAGCAAGCATTAAAAGATGAGTCGCTTGATTTGCTCGTATTGGATGAATTAAATAACGCATTAGCCATTACAAAATTTCCAGTGGACGATGTACTACCACTTAGTGAAGTGTTAGAGGCATTGCGTAATCGTCCAGCACATATGCATGTTGTCATTACAGGTAGAAGCGCACATCCTTCAATTGAAGCACTGGCGGATTTAGTGTCAACGATTGCACCGACAAAGCATTATTATGAGGAAGGCATACCTGCTGTAAAGGGGCTTGAATTTTAATGACAAAAGCGAAGGCAATCATGGTGCAAGGGACGGCTTCTGATGTGGGGAAAAGCATGATTTGTACCGCATTATGCCGCATTTTTTCAAATGATGGCTACAAAGTCGTACCGTTTAAATCACAAAATATGGCGCTGAATTCGTATATTACGCAAGATGGTGGCGAAATTGGTCGCGCACAAGGTGTACAGGCAGAGGCCGCGCGCATTCAAGCGACGACACATATGAATCCGATTTTGCTCAAACCAAAGCAAGATATGGTGTCAGAGGTCGTGCTACATGGCAAGCATTATTTAGATATGAATGCCAAAACGTATCGCAGTCATTTTGTTGAACAGGTCATGCCAGAGGTAGAAAATTCGGTGCGTTATTTGCAGGCAAATTATGAAGTGATTGTGCTAGAAGGTGCGGGGAGCCCCGCTGAAATCAATTTAAAGGCACGCGATATTGCTAATATGCGCATGGCCCATTTAGCGGATGCCGCAGTCATTTTAGTGGCAGATATTGACCGTGGTGGTGTGTTTGCCTCGATTATCGGCACATTAGCTCTACTAGATGATGCGGAACGTGCGCGTGTCAAAGGGTTTGTCATTAATAAATTTCGTGGCATGAAAGAGCTATTAGATGATGGCTTAGAATGGCTGGAGCAGGAAACAGGTATCCCTGTATTAGGCGTTATTCCCTATTTGGCTATTGAAATCGATGCCGAGGACTCTTTGGCCTTATCCTCTTTGCGTTTGAAAAAGCCAAAACCAGGGGAATTTGCGCTAGACGTTGCGATGATTCAGCTACCGCGCATTTCGAATTTCACAGATATTGACCCATTATTTGAAGAGCCCGGTGTTGGTGTACGCATCGTCAAATCCGTGACGGAGCTAGGCAATCCTGATTTGCTGATTCTACCGGGAACAAAAAATACGATTGACGATCTACAATGGTTGAAGCAAACAGGCTTAGATGCTGCGATTGTTGCACTGTATCAAGCAGGTACGAAAATTGTCGGCATTTGTGGTGGCTATCAAATGCTTGGTGAAGTATTAATTGATACAGAAGGCATAGAAGGAGATGGCAGCACGGCACAAGGTCTTGGTCTTCTACCGATTGAAACCGTGTTTTTCCCTGAAAAGCAAACGGTGCAAGTGGCAGGTATTATTTTGGCGACAAATGAAGAAGTGACAGGCTATGAAATCCATTTAGGACGTACGACGTTAAAGGAAGGGGCAACCCCTTTTGTGAAAATGGCTGATGGGCGACTGGATGGAGCGATAACGGCTGATGGGCAAGTAATTGGCACGTATTTACATGGAATTTTCCATAATCGCCACCTAACACGACGTTTGATTAATGAACTACGCGTGCAAAAAGGATTAGCTCCTTTAGCGTTAGCTATTAAAACAGATGCTGAGCTTCGCGATGAAGCCTACGAGCGACTGGATCAGCATGTGCGCGCACATCTTGATATGGACAAGCTTTATACGATTTTACATGAGACAAATACAATTAAATAAAGAGATGTGATGAGGTGCGGCAAGTTGCTTGCTGCTTAAAAGGGAAGTGCGATGCGATTTCGCCACGGTACCCGCCACTGTAATTTGGAGCGAATTAGGATAACTCACTGAGCAATCGGGAAGAGCTAATGCGCGATGAAGATAAGTCAGGAGACCTGCCTCATCAAGTAAAACAAACACCTACGGGATTATGGGGGGCTTTGAACAATGGACATGGATTCATTGTGCAAACTTTTCTTTTGATGCAGCAATTGAATCAAAAGAAAGCCTCTGGCGGATGTCACAGATTTTGAAGAGAGGCTTGCACAGCGCTTGTTCGAAAAAAATCTGGACACAATTATGCCTTAACATAATTACTAGAGGTGTTGGAAAGTTTTTCTTTCTAACACCTTTTTATTTTGAAGAAAAAGAAAGGGGGCTTACGAATGAAAGGTCCTTTGGTCATAAATTTTGAGCAATTGTGGCAAGAGGGGATGCATGATTGGCACGGGAAAATGCCTGAGCGCATGGTGGACGATGCGCTAGAGGAAGCCTTTTGGGCAGCATCGATGGCGAAGAAAAAGCCGAAGCAAACCGATGCCTATGCTGAAACTATTTTTCAAGCGATGCAAGCACATCTCACACCAGCAGATGAAGTGTTGGAAATAGGACCAGGCTGGGGCAATTATACGTTTCCTTTAGAAAGCTATGTGGCAAGTGTCACATGTGTGGATAGCTCAGAAAGCGTCTTAGCGTATTTAAAGCAGCACACAACGAAGCGCGTCAAACTATGTCATGGCAAGTTTGAGCAACTTGCTTTAGCACAGCATGATGTGGTGCTTGGTGTGAATTGTTTTTATCGCATGTACCATATGAATGCAACATTAGTAAAAATGAATGAGCTTGCTCGCAAAAAAGCAATTATTGGGATGACAACGGGGCCGATTCAACCGCATTACAATATCTTGCATGATACATATGGCTATGCAATTAAGTTTCCACGACGCGATTATATTGAAATTGTCAATATGCTCTACCAGCTAGGGATTTATGCGGATTGTCAAATGATTCCGTTAGAACGCACCTATCGTTATGACAGCAAAGAAGCGCTGTTAACAGCGCAAAACAAAAAAATATTGGATGCACAATTTAATATGGAACATGTAGAGGCAGCACTAGCGCCATTTATTGTTGAAGAAAACGGCGTATATAGTTATTCGCATACGTTTTATGCGGCGATTATTACATGGACACCTGTACAGAAAGTGATGGTAGAAACAAAATGAGGCAACCAAAAAATGTCGCTTTACTTGTTGTAATTTTGCTGCTAGTGCTACTCGCTTCAATGACAGCCGCCGTTATGGTTGGCTCTGTGGCAATTACGCCCACAACGATTTGGCAAGTAATTTTTTCGAAGCTAGGGCTCGATTCCTTTTTCACAAGCAGCTATAGTCGCTCACAAGAAGTAATTATTTGGCAAATACGTGTACCAAGAGTCTTGCTAGCGGCCACTGTCGGAGCAGGCTTGGCAATTAGTGGTGCAGCGATTCAAGCCATCGTACGTAATTCGATTGCAGACCCTTACATACTTGGCGTGTCCTCAGGAGCAACTGTTGGCGCTACCTCTGTGATTTTACTTGGTGCATTTTCCTTTTTCGGTATTTATGCGCTATCCTTTGCTGCGTTTTTAGGTGCGATGCTATCGGTAATTGTTGTCTTTTTCCTGGCACGAGTAAATGGGCGCTTATCGGTCATTCGCTTATTGTTGGCAGGTATTGCGGTATCACTCGTTTTATCTGCGATTAGTAATTTTATGCTGATGATGAGTAAGCAGGAAGGCGGTATGAAAGCGGTATTGCACTGGATGCTTGGCAGTTTAGCTGGTGCAAAATGGAGCAATATTTGGCTGCCGATTCTTGTATTAGCCATCGTTTATACTGTTTTGCGTGTTTATGCACGTTACTTAAATATTTTGTTGCTTGGAGAGGAATCCGCTTCTACATTAGGCATATCCATTGAAAAATTCCGCCTGCTGATTATTGTGATGGTGTCACTGTTGACAGGTGTGTTAGTAGCAGTTAGTGGTTCAATCGGCTTTATCGGTTTAATTATTCCACATATTGTGCGTATGCTGGTCGGCTCGAATTATCGTCAAGTATTGCCAGTGAGTGCTGTGATTGGGGCCATCTTTTTAGTATGGGCAGATGCGTTTGCCCGCATTGTCATTGCACCAGAGGAAATGCCAATTGGGATACTAACAGCACTTTGTGGCTGTCCATTTTTCATTTGGATGTTGCGCAAGCAAAAATACACATTTGGTGAGGGGGGAAGCTAATGGTTTTTCGTTTAGAAGATGTATCTGTCGCAATTGGCGACAAGAAAATTATCGAACAGCTTTCCCTGCAAATGCAAGAAGGGCAACTGATTGGCTTAGTGGGGCCAAATGGCAGTGGCAAATCAACGTTGCTCAAAAGCATGTATCGTTTTTTAAAGCCTGCTGGAGGGCAAGTATTGCTATTTGAGCAAGATGTTTGGGCACAAAACGAAAAGCAAATGGCTAAAAAGTTAGCTGTTGTTGGACAGGAAACCCCTATACTCTTTGAATTCACAGTACAGGATCTTGTCGCAATGGGCAGAACACCACATAAAGGGCTGTTTGAAATGGATACGGCGGAAGATGAACAAATTGTTGAGCAAGCACTAATGAAAACAGGTATTACCCATTTAGCAGATCGCCAATTTAGCACATTATCAGGAGGTGAGAAAAAGCGCGTTGTCATTGCAAGAGCATTGGCACAGCAAGCACAAGTATTAATTTTAGACGAACCAACGAATCATTTGGATATTCAGCATCAATTGCAATTAATGGATTTAATCCGTCAATTGCCGATTACCGTCGTTGCAGCACTGCACGATTTAAATTTAGCCGCGACCTATTGTGACACCATTTACGTGTTAAAAGATGGCGAATTATGTGCAGTCGGCACACCGCAGGACGTATTAACACCTGCACTATTAGCAAAAGTATTTCAAGTAACAGCGGAAATTTCGATTCATCCCGCAACAAAAAAACCACAATTGTTCTTTTTATCAGAACAATGGCAATCAAAAGGAGAATAAACGATGAAAAAGTTAAAATTATTATGGATAACAGCGATGCTACTTGTGTTAGCAGCATGCGGCACAACCGAGGAAAAACCAGCAACAAAAGAAGAAACACCAAAACAAAATGAACAACAAGTAATTACAATTGAAAATAATGACACAGTACAAGAATATACGGAAGCACCAAAGCGAGCAATTTCGTTAAACCAACATGTAACGGAAGTGATGTTAGCACTTGGCTTAGAAGATTCAATGGTTGGAACAGCTTATTTAGATGATGAAATTTATGCACCATTACAAGAAGCTTATGCCAAAGTGCCTGTATTAGCAGATCAGTATCCATCAAAGGAACAAGTAATCGATGCAGAAGCGGACTTTTTATATGGTGGTTGGAAAAGTGCCTTTGGTGAAAAAGGTGTAGGAACACCAGAGGAGTTATCTGAATTAGGCATTCACACGTATTTACAAACATCTTCTTCAATGTTAGGACCAAAACTAGAAAATATTTTCATCGACATCCGTAACATTGCAAAAATCTTCCGTATTGAAGAACGTGGAGAAGCATTAGTTGCACAGATGACAGCAGATGTAGAAGCGATTACAGCACAGCTTCCTACAGACCAAGAGCCATTGAAAGTATTAGTATTTGACAGCGGAGAGCAAGATGTCTTTACAGCAGCACAAAACTTTATGAATGAGCTTGTAACAATTGCTGGTGGAGAAAATATTTTTGGTGATGTTGAAAGTGGTTGGGCAACAGTATCAAAAGAAGATGCGGTAGACCGTCAACCAGAGGTGATTGTTGTGATTGATTATGGCGCAACAACGGCGGAAGAAAAAATCAACTTCTTAAAGCAAGACCCTGCACTTAGCACAACACCAGCTGTACAAAATGAACACTTTGTGATTTTACCATTATCCGCAGCTTCAGAAGGGGTACGTGCTGCAGAAGCAATCGAGATTTTAGCAAAAGGGTTCTATCCAAACAGCTTTAAATAATAAAAATGAGGGGGGAGCTGTATGAATCAAGTGCAAAAGATGTTTACAACGATGCCAACGAAAACCTTTGCTACATTAAAAGAACAAGGTGATTATACTTGTCTATCTGTTGCACCAGGTATTGTCAATAAGCATTTTACCGCGCAACAACTGTTAACGATTGCTCAGCTTGCAGGCGAAACAGGGGCGATTAAATATTCAGCTGCCCATCGCCTCTTGGTGTCTGTGGAAACAGCACGTGTAGAAGAGGTGACGGCGGCATTTCAAGAGGTAGATTTATATATTTACCCAGCAGGCAATGTGGCGACATTTAAATGGTGTGATTTTTGTGATGGTGAGGAATTACATGCCAAAGACCTTGCAGAACAATTGTTTACGGAAGTAGAAGGGCTTGCGACAAAGTATCGCCTACGCATCGGCTTTAATGCCTGTGCATCTGCTTGCTACAATGCGGTATATGACGATATTGCGCTCGTTTATTATCAAGAGCAGGTTGATATTTGGGTAGGAGCAGTACCAATGGGCAGACACGCGAAACCTGGCAAGCTTGTGGCAAAAAAGGTGCCTGCACAAGATATCACAGGCTTGCTCATCGCTTTACTCAATTTTTATAATACAAATGCTAAAGACAATGAAGAGTTTTATAAATTTGCCAAGCGTCAGCAATTCTTTCAAGCGTGGCTCGAACAATATAGGGGGAATGCGATATGACAACATGGAATTTACAAAAAACGCAGCGCCATTTGTTGATTTGTAATGGTGCGACATGTCTAAGTGCAGGTGGTGAGGAAGTGACACAGGCCATCCGCCGTGAAATTGCGGAGCACAAGCTAGATGAGGTAATTCATACATCAAGAACGCGCTGTAACGGTCGCTGCAAAGATAAATGTGTTGTCATTTCTTATCCAGATGCAACGTGGTATCATGTGCCAAATGATGAGGTGGCGCGTGCCGTTGTCCATGAGGAAGTCGAGGAAGAAAATATTATTTACCGCCTCGGTGCTGAAGGTACGTTTGAACATAATGACAAGCGTGAAACGATTCAAGGCATCCATAAATATAAACGCAAGAAAAAGGCGGGAGAAAAAGTTAAAAAGGCGATTTTATTCGTTGGGCATGGCAGTAAATTAGAAGCAGGAAACGAAGAAGTACGCCAATTTGTCGAGCGCACACGCTATTTAATTGACCCCAGCTTTTTAGTTGAAACATGCTTTTTAGAGTTTGCTGCACCAGATATTGAGGAAGGCATTGAAAACTGTGTGGAAAAAGGGGCAGAAGAGGTGCATGTTGTGCCAATTATTTTGCTACACGCAGGGCATTCAAAGCTGCACATCCCAGCGGAAATCGAGCATGCACGCGAGCATTTCCCACATATTACATTCACGTATGGGCAAACAATCGGCATTCACGACAAAATTTTCAAGATTTTATTGGCTCGCTTAGAGGAAATCGGCTTTGATACAGCAGGCCAACATCCCGATACAACTATCTTATTTATTGCACGTGGAAGCAGTGATGCGGGAGCGAAGGCTGATTTTTATAAAATCACCCAGCTATTAGCAGAAAAATTGCATGTCAAATCGGTAGAGTGTGCCTTTATGGGCGTCACAACACCTACTGTACCAGATGGGATTGAGCATTGTGTTAAATCAGGAGCGAAACGCATTGTCATGCTACCGTACTTCCTGTTCACAGGCATACTCATGGAGCGTATGAAAAAGATGCGCGAGCAGTTTGGCGAAGTGTATCCAGATGTAGCCATTGACATTGCTGGCTACTTTGGTTATCACCCTGAATTGCAGCATGTATTAGTGGAGCGGGCAGAGCAAGCAATCAACGGCACATCAACAGGTATGCAAGACCTTGAAAACTACCGCGAGTATGCAAGAATTCACGGACCAGTGCATCACCAGCATTAAGGGGGACTGGTTGAGCGAATTCCTGTCTCCGCTGAGCGAAAATTTGGGTTTAATGAGCGCATTTGTGTCTTTGATGAGCGAAAACACAGGTTGATATACTCCCATTAAAGTAGACAAGTCAAAACCGCTCACTTTAAACTAAAG
>NZ_PYWN01000061.1 GCF_003049505.1 Metasolibacillus meyeri | reverse complement strand
GGATATATCTGCGGGTTCCCTATTATATCTGCGCTTTTTGGGATATATCTGCGGATTCCTATTATATCTGCGTTTCTCCATGATTTATCAACAAACAATTGGTTCAACTGCTAAAATATCCTCAAAATATTTTCGCATTTGGCTTTCTTCCTCATTCACAAGTAAATGAATATCACCATAATCATTGGATGTGCGGATTAAACGTCCCATGCCTTGTTGTAAGCGCAAGAGCATAAATGGTAGCTCAACCTCTGTAAATGCATCTTTCGCAAATGCACGTTTCGCATCGAATAATGGGTCATGTGGTGGGAATGGTAAATCGAAAATAATCACACGCGTTAATGCTTCCTCTGGTAAATCAAGCCCTTCCCATAAATGATACGAGCAAAATGTTTGTACAGTACCGTCTTGGAAATCGCGGACAATTGCCGAAAGCTCTCGATCCCCTTCAAAGGCAATCGTTAAACGCGCCATCATACCGAGCTTCGATTTAAATGTATTCATCGCTTGCTTTGATTTAAATAAAATTAATGTTTTCTTCCCATCGCGTAATAGCTCTTCTACTTTTGCGACTTTGTCATTTTGCGTAAGCTCATGCACGTAAATTTTCATGACATCCTCATAATCAAATGGCGATGGGACGCTAAATGATTGATATTTATCAATGCCTAAACTTGAAGCAATATAAGAAAAGTCTTTTTTCACGGATAATGTGGCAGATGAAAAGACAATTGGTGTTTTTTTAGAAAAGAGCGTTTCTTCTAACACTTCGGTAATTAAACGCGGCATAATTACAAGCGTTTCCTCACCATCTGTTTCCTCGAGCCAGTCTACCGCATCACCCTGCGCAACGAAAATACGTAAAGAGGCTACATAGTGCTCTAAAAATTCCTCAGCCATGTTCAGTTCATACTCTGGAATCATATAAAGCTCTGACTCAAAGACGAATTCCTCTAATAGCTGCTCTACATCTGCAATTAGGCGTTTGCCAAGCGCTAATAAACGTGCTGATTTGTCAATGCGTTTACGATCTTCCTCTGACTGGACTAAATCGTCACGTAGCTGGTCAAAAAACAGCTCATGATCATCCTGTAATCGCTCCATCGCATACAATGTGCGCTCACGAACACCATCGACCATTAAGCGCTCTAACAAAGTCACAATTGTGTTTGCTTGTACTTTATACGTCATCGCCTTCTGTGCCGCATACTCTAATAAATGCCCTTCATCTAGCACAATCATTGACACTTCAGGTAATAAAGGAAGCTGCCCTTCACGCTCGCGCGATTCCTTCGTTGCTAAATGCTCCATTAAAAAGTCTTGTGAGCAAATAATTAAATCGGTTGATTTACGATAATATGCTCTATGCAATGTTTGTCCACAGCGATTGCGCACATCACATACCGCACATTGCATCAACGCATTATAATTCACCATTTGCCATTCATCATCGCTCACCATTGGATAATCACTGCGCTCTCCATATGGCTGTAAGGCTATCATCGAGCCGTGTGCATAAACACCATCCGGCATGGAATCAGCGATGTCTTCAATCCAATCTGCCTCTAGCTGACGGTCTGCTTCCTCAAAGCGTTTAATACATAAATATTGGTCGCGCGATTTCGCCAAACGCACATCAATATTTAACCCTAAATGGTCGCGTAACTTATGCACATCGCCGCCCTCTTTTACCAACTGGTCAATCAATGTTTCATCGGCACAAGCAATTAGCGCAGGCCTTCCTGTATAACGGGCATAAGAAACAGCGGGTAATAAGTAAGCGATTGTCTTACCTGTACCAACACCAGCTTCGGCAAACAGCACATTTTTCTCCTTTAATGCTTGCTCAATTTGATATGCCATAAAAATTTGCTCATCTCGACATTCAAAGCCCTTTTCAGGCAACTCGTCGTATAAAACGTCCCCCATCCAATCGCCCAGTGAATCAAAGAAGGATTTCTCTTTTGATAATTCAAACGGTAATGATTGTCTCATCTGTATTTCTCCTCTATATGTAAGTGTGTAGACAACAAACGGGCTGCCCTAGAATCGCCATCTATTCTCAGCAGCCCTACATTTTAATCACGCTTTGATTTCTGACCCCAGAATTGGTAAAGGTCTGTACGAATAAAGCCATTGAATAGCTTGCGCTTTTTCGTTGCTTGACGACCGTAAAATTGTTCAAAATTCTCCATTGAAGATAGCATAT
Source organism: Metasolibacillus meyeri (assembly GCF_003049505.1). Taxonomy (GTDB): domain Bacteria; phylum Bacillota; class Bacilli; order Bacillales_A; family Planococcaceae; genus Metasolibacillus; species Metasolibacillus meyeri. The sequence goes on along the minus strand of NZ_PYWN01000061.1, from coordinate 77,688 downwards.
AAACAGACCAAGTCGGATAATTTTTCATCACCTGTCCAAGCACTTTTACAACGCCTTCAATGGCTTCTTGATCGCCGATACGCTCACCATATGGTGGATTTGAAATAATCACGCCATCTGTTAATTGCGTCGTAAAATCTGCGGCCTGCATTTGCTTAAATGTTAGCAGTTCACCAAAGCCTGCCTCTAGCGCATTTTCTTGTGCAATGCTCACCATACGGTGGTCAATATCTGAGCCGATTATTTGTAATGGTTGGTCATAATTCGCAAGAGAATCTGCCTCATCACGCACTTCGTCCCAAATTTTCGCCTTCATCCAAGCCCATTCCTCTGAAATAAATTCACGGTTATAGCCTGGTGCAATATTTTGCCCAATCATCGCAGCTTCTAATGGAATCGTACCTGAACCACAAAACAAATCAACAAAAGGACGATTCGGATTCCATTTTGAAATTTTCACTAATGCCGCAGCTAATGTTTCCTTTAAAGGTGCTTCCCCTTGAACTTGACGGTAGCCACGCTTATGTAGCCCTGCCCCCGATGTATCAATCGTTATTGTCGCAACATCTTTTAAAATCGAAATTTCGATTTTGAATGTAGCACCTGATTCATCTAAAAAGCCTAAGCGCTTATAATGTGCTTTCATTTTCTCAACAATCGCTTTTTTGACAATTGCCTGGCAATCCGGCACGCTAAATAGCTTCGATTTTACTGATTTACCTGATACCGGAAATGCCGCATCAACAGATAAATAACGTCCCCAGTCCAGTGCTTTTGTTGCTTCAAATAACTGGTCAAATGTATGTGCTGGAAATTGACCTACGACAATTTTGACGCGGTCCGCTACACGTAGCCATAAATTACAGCGCGCAATCGCTGTTTCATCCCCTTCAAAATACACTTTCCCGTTATCAACGCGTGTTTCATATCCTAAATCCTGTACTTCCTGTGCAACGATTGCTTCTAAGCCCATTGCTGCTGTTGCCACTAATTGATATTTTGTCATACTTTACCCTTCCTCACTGTATGTGCTCCCAATAGGCTAAAAATTGTAGCAATTCACCTAATGGCATCGGCTTACCGTAATGGAAGCCTTGTGCGAAATCGCAGTCGATTTCTTGTAATAATTCCGCTTGCTGTGTACTTTCAACACCTTCTGCCACAACTTGCATATTTAAACGATGTGCCATGTGAATAATCGCATCAACTACCCCCTGTTTCTCCTCTGAGGAGCATATATGTTGCACAAAGCTGCGATCTATTTTTAACACATCAAATGGAAAACGGATTAAATAGCTTAATGAGGAATAGCCTGTGCCAAAATCATCTATCGATAGCGTAAAACCTAACTGCTTTAAGCGATTGAATTTACTTACGGCTTCCAAGGAATTCTCTAAAACTGTTCGCTCCGTCACTTCGATTTCAAAGTTATGCGCTGAGGCATTATTTTTTTCTAATATTTTTTGAATAGTTTCTAGGAAATTAGGTTGCTGGAAATGAATGCTCGATATATTTAAAGCGATTGGCACATTCGCATAGCCATTTGCTCGTAATACATGGAATGCATTACATGCCATTTCTATAATTATTTCACTTAGAGGAATTATTAAACCTGTTTCTTCTGCATATGGAATAAATTCAGCTGGTGATACGAAACCAAGCTTCTCATTTTTCCAGCGTACCAATGCTTCGACCCCAATTACCTGCTTTGTACTTAACGAAACTTTTGGCTGGAAATATAATTGAAAATCATCATTTTCTATCGCTTTACGTAATTCAGTATCCAACAATAACACACGCTTCGCATCAATTTCTAAATCATCTATAAAAAAGGCAAAATTTCCAGGACCTGTTTGTCTTGAAAAATACATAGCCTTGTCTGCACGATGCACTAATTCATCCGTTGTCGTTCCATCTAATGGATATAAGCTAATACCGATACTTGCGGAAACGAAAATTTCCTGTTCTTCTATTATAAAGGGCTGCTCCATTTCATATATAACTTGCTGAGCAAATTTTGCAGCTTCGCGTGGATGTACGATATTGGTCAATGTAATCGCAAACTCGTCATCCCCATAGCGCGCAAAAATATCTTTATTTTTTAATAGCTTTTGAATGCGTTTTGCTACTGCAATAAGCAGCTTATCCCCAACCTCATGTCCAAACACATCATTTATTTGTTTAAATCGGTCAATATCTAAAAAATAGATGGCATGTCGCATTGGTGTAGTCGTAGCAGCACTTGTTAAAAGCAGTGCTTTCATTCGCTCTAAATAAGCAAAGCGATTATTAATTTTCGTTAATAAATCGGTCAATGTTCGCTTTTTCAATTCACTTTCGACACTTTTACGCTCAGATAAATCTGTAAATATCCCACAATAATTCATTATACAATCATCTGCATCTTTCACAGCTAATATCGTTAACCACTCTGGATAAATATCTCCCGTTTTACGACGGTTCCAAATTTCTCCTTGCCATATGCCATCTGTATCAATTTTCGCCCACATTTTTTTATAAAATGCACTATCATGTAAACCAGATTGTAAAATGACAGGCTTATGCCCTATCACTTCTTGGCTTGAATAGCCTGTTACAAACTCAAAAGCAGGATTGACTGCCACTATTTGCTTTTGTTTGTTTGTAATCATAATGCCTTCCTCTACATTTTCAAAAATGACTTTTATTATGCTAGTTTCATAAGCAGAAGAGTGTGCAATATTTCTATCATTTTGAGTAAAGTCTTTACTACTCATTTTTATTCCACCCTTAAATATTAATATCAAAGAAAAGGAGCCGTCCAACAGAAAATTGTGACAGCTCCATCTGCATCGAAAGGTACAGCTATTAAACCAGATGCCTCATGATGTAGAATATTTGAAATGTTGTGCTGCATTATACATTACATACAATTTAAAGCAGCTAAAAGTTAAAAAATTGCATCAATACTATTCCGTAAGCCATGTTTTGTTCCTGCGTACTCAAACGGCTAAATGCCTCGTACATTCAGGTAGTAATCATCTATCTACAGGATTTCGCCTGTCCCTCCATCAGTTCATTTCCTTTTGGAGAGTGCCCCTACCATAATTTGGGTTTCTCACTCGCGGGGTTTACCTCGTTCCACCTTGCTTGTTTCCAAGCAAGCTCCGTCACTGTGGCACCTTCAGAAAGTTTCTACCATATCATAAAGACTTAGGTATTCCTTTCGCCGTCAAGCAAATGCTTGCCTTACCTTATTTTTTCAGTAAGCACGAACACTACGGTCATCTCAGAGCCGTGTGAGCATGGACTTTCCTCTACATCGCAAAAGATGCAGCGATTACTCGAATTTCTTGATGTCGAACTATATTATACTTGACACATAGCAGAATTGCAACTGTATCGTTTATTCAGATAATTTGCTACCGAAAACATGTTTTTCTAAATTGGATAAGCGCTTTAAAATATCAAAATTTGTATTGGTTGTCGTTGGTTGCGTAGGCGCTGGTCTACGCGTGCTATTTTCTAACTCCGCTTTTAAGCGCTCATTTTCAACACGTAGCTCATTTAGCTGCTTTTCAAACGCATCGTAGTCTTCCATAATTTGATCCAAAAATTGGTCAACTTGGTCAACGCTGTAGCCTTTCATGCTCTTTTTAAATTCTTTTTCTAAAATAATTTTTGAGTTTAGTTTAATCATTCGTAACGTCCGCTATAGAAAGCCATTCTATAGCGTTCTCCTTCCCACTATATTGCTTCTTTTTCATTGTAAAATTGCGCATTATTTCACCTTTTAAAGGGAGGTATCAGTTAACGTTTTAAAGTTAACTTCCACTAGCTCGCTCAAAAAATTTGGTCGCAATTAATTGATACAATCCTTAAAGCTATATTATAGCATATGAGGTGTCTTGTATACGAATATCATCGGCTATTGTTGCTTATTTTGAATACGTTCATAGCGTTTATTCCATTTTATGAAGTGCTTTTCTTTTTGCTCTACTGAAAAGTCACTTTGCTGGATGAGCTGAAGCCCTTTTTCCACATAAAAAAGTGCCATATCGTATTTTTTGATTTGGTGCTCATGCAGCATGGATAGCTGTTCATATGCTTGTATCTTTTGGCGCTGCGAGATACCTATTAAGGCCGCTTCAAAAGCGCTCACCGCGTCCTGATAACGCCCACTTCGCTTATGCTGAAACGCTAAATAAAAATGGGCTAATGCGGTTTCGCTCTGACGATAGCTTTCTGTCACATTTGTCAGCACATATTCACTTGCCGCTTGTTGCTTTAAATCTCCATACCATTTGCCAATATTCGTATAGGTTACAGCAGATTCCTGCTCGCTTGTAAAAAGCAACTTCGTTTGATGAATATATAATGTAATGAGTGAAAGCAAATCCCACTCATTATGCTGCAATACTTTCATTAAGACTTCAGCTTGCCCACTTTTCACCGCATCAAAATAAATGATTGGCGCCAAATGTCCTGGGATATCATCTTGCCTTTTAAAGCCGAGCTTTTCCTCCTCGACTTGTACGAGCTTCATCTTTTGTAAATCATTTTTCCATAAACGCTTTGAACTGTGCAATAAATCAATATGCTGTTGTTCCTTCAATGGAGGTACAGTTTGGCGATTTAATGTCCAGCGTGTTTCAAGCTGCGGCCAATCAAAGCTCTTGCCATTATAAGAAACGAGCGTCACACTTTGCTGCCAAAGCTTCGATGCAAATAACAAGGCTGCCTCGTTTGCTGGATCTGCTAACACATATTGTGTCAGTACAAATTCATCCTCCTCCTGCTCTAAAAAGCCGAGTAAAAAAATATACGTACCCGTCCCCTTTAAACCGGTTGTTTCCGTATCCCAAAAGAGTATGTGGTCATCTGTATGTAACGCATATGGATGTTCTACCTCAGCATTTCCCCATGCTTCAAGCGCTGTCGTTAATTCACCTAGCTGATAATGCCCATGCACATAATCACAAGGATAACGAACTTCACGCTTAAATAAAACACCGAAATCATTTTCCACAAGCGTTAAGCCTGCCTGCTGCCACGCTGCTGTGTAAAAGGGAGTTGCTGGTTTCACAAATTTCGGCTGCTGTGCGTGCTCCGCCGTTTTTTTCCCTAGCATTTTTTTCATTTGTAGTATTTTATTTTCGTAGGACATGTCAATCACCTCGTTTGTTCAAAATCGTTCCAACGAATAGAATATATACACGAATATAAATATATCTTTTTTCTATCTCTGCACATCACATCTTCTATGACTGAAAATGCTCGCTCAGCAATGCTATGGACCATTTGTAAGCCAATATTTTGTTTGACATTACGTCCCGTTGCTTATACATATTGAGGCTACATGCCTGAACATCCTATTGGGCTTTCAATTGTTAGGTATAAACTGCGCTATTTTCATGCGAATGGCTTCCAAATACTTTGGGGCATTCGTCATGTATTTATATCTACGCCAAGCCTCCCCTAGACAGGTATTGTAGCTCATTCTACCGATGTTTAACTGTTTCTCTAAAATATATCGCTTGCCGTATTTCTATAACTAATGGTAGATTTAAGGGGGTAAATAGAAGTTCTTTTCAATATCTAGGAACAACTCCTTTCGTTATTTCTTTTGTACGAGTGTACCATTAATAAGGAGGATTATTAATGAGAAAAAAAATTGTTATCGGGTTACTTGCAATATGTATTCTATGTATACTACTTATTATGAGTATGAAACAATCCAACCTTATTACATTAGAGGGATATGTTATCTCAAAACAAAATATAGACGATAATCGGATTTTACTAAGCACACAGTTACCAAATCAAAACCTTCACCAATTAGACTCGAATGATTTATCCAAAATAATGGAACAAAAAGGAACATATTGGGTTCCGCTTGACAAAAATATGTATGAAAAGATTGCATTAGGAGATCAACTAGTGATTAAGCATACAGGGTTACTTTTCACTTCATCTCCACCCATTATTGCTGAGGCAAAGTCTATTAAAATAAAAAAGTAGACTAACTCTCTACACGAATTACCTCGTTTAGAAAGGAAGATTTAAAGCGTTGAAGGTATTTTCCCTCAACGCTTTTTATCCCTTACGCTCAGCTGCCTCCCCTTTATTTACATTATTTCTGCTAATAAAGCTCTCATCACCTGCACAACTCGTTTTTTGCCATCATTCAAACTATCCTGTGCACCAATGCAGGATGGACAGCCGCCTTGACAGGGACAGCTTGTAACATGCTGAATTGTTCGCTCCAATAGAGGTAAAATTAAATCATATACCTTTTCACTTAAGCCAATGCCCCCTGGATAACTATCATAAATAAACAATGTGGGACGCTCATTATGCACCGCCTTTACTTGTGGTACAACAGATACATCGCTACGGTCACATTGAATAAAGAGCGGAATAAAGGAATGCATCGCGTAAGCAACACCATTCAAGGCATCTGTCATCATTTCCTCCGACCAATTCTCCGGTAAATCAAAGGAAAGCCATGTTGAGTTTGTATGCATTTCCATTGGTGGGATCGTGATAGGGCCCGAGCCGATGTTATCGTGTGTGCCAAAGCGAATCTTTTTGAAAATCGTCGGAATTGCCAAAATCCCAACATCCCCATAGCTAATTGTTGCTTTGCCCAATTCCGCTACTTTATCTTCCTCTAGCACCTTCAGCTCCACCGCTAAATTGGCATCTGTGAAGTAGTCGACATCAACCTCTGTGACATAGGCTTTTTTCTCCTCCCAATCAAGCTCCTCCACTTGAAATTGCGTGCCTTGATGAATATAAATCGCTTCCTCATGTAATAGCGTCATCGCACTATATGTGTCCATTTCACCAATTACGCGTGTTTTTGTCGGTGTTGTTTTATCAATAATGACGACATTTTCCTGTGCTGCTGAACGTAAGCTAATATCATGTGCAGGGAAGCGGTCACTCATCCAATGCCATTGTGTGGAGGTTTTGACGAGTACGCCCTCCTCCGCTAAATAAGCTAACAACTCTTGCACCGTAAATTCGCCATAAGTATCATCCATAGAAAATGGTAGCTCAAATGCCGCACATTTCAAATGGGACATTAAAATCAACATATTTTCGGGATTAATATTTGCTTGCTCAGGCTCGCTCCCTAATAAATAGGTCGGATGATTAACAACATATTGGTCGAGCGCAGTTGACTGTGCGACATAAATAATTAATGCCTCATCTTGCCTTCTACCCGCGCGCCCTGCTTGCTGCCATGCGCTTGCGATATTGCCAGGGTACCCTGTCATAATGCATGCTTGCAACTGCCCGATATCAACGCCAAGCTCCAGCGCATTTGTACTGACAACCATTTGAATGGAGCCATCACGCAAGCCCTTTTCAATTTGTCGACGCTCACTCGGTAAATAGCCGCCTCGGTAGCCTTGAATTGAATGGTCGGCAATTTTTTTCGCCGTCAACGACTTTAAATATGTCACAAGCATTTCCACACGTACCCTTGATTTTGCAAAAATAATTGTTTGAATACCTGCTTCGAATAGACGAGTTGACAAATCGCGTACTTCTAAGACAGAGCTTCTACGCACACCAAATGTTGGATGAATCATCGGTGGATTATAAAAAATAAATGTTTTCTTGCCAACAGGAGCGCCAGATTTTTCAATAAGGGCGTGCTTTGTATTCGTTAAATTTTCCGCTAACTCACGTGGATTGCGAATGGTCGCAGATGTACAAATAATAATGGGATTGCTTCCATAAAAAGCACAAATCCTTTGCAATCTACGTAACACATGCGCTACATGGCTCCCGAATACACCTTTATATGTATGTAGTTCATCAATGACAATATATTTCAAGTTTTCAAAAAGGGCTACCCATTTCGTATGATGCGGTAAAATACCTGAATGCAGCATATCTGGGTTTGTCATAACAATATGCCCTGCTTTACGAATTTTTTGTCGAATGCCTGGCGCTGTATCACCATCATACGTATAGCTTAAAATGTCCTCATCCATTAACTCAATAAGCTCATTCAAATCTGATTTTTGATCTTGCGCCAATGCCTTTGTTGGAAATAAATAAATCGCGCGTGCTGATTTATTATGTAAAATCGTTTGCAAAACAGGGAGATGGTAGCAATACGATTTCCCTGAAGCAGTTGGCGTAATCGCAGTAAAAGACTGGCCTTGCATAGCCAAATCAAACGCTTCACGCTGATGTGTATAAAGCTGTTCGATGCCTCTAGCATTTAGCGCTTTTTTAATGGAAGGATGCAGCTTGTCAGGAAAATCGGCATAGCGTGCAGGCTGTGCCTCTAGCGTATGCCAATGTTGAATATTTTGCTTAAGCTCCTCATCATAGCGCCATTGTTGCAAGAGCTCAGAAATCGTCTTCTTTTTGCTGTACATTCGCTTCCCCCTCCTGCAAATAGCGCAGTAATGTTGATAATGTATAATGCACAGAATGAACCGATTGCAAAAATCGTTTTTTGCTCGTTTCCTTATAAAAAGATTGCACTGTAAACTGCTCCATCGCATCAACGACTTGATCAATTTGCTGGTTATGCATATATTTCGGCTGATAGCTTATGCGCCATTCCTTTGCAAGCCTCTGCCATAGTAATAACTGCTCATGTATTAAATCAGCATGCGGTTTTACTTCTAAAAAAAAGTCCGGTTGTAAATCAAATTCACGCATGTGAAAGAAGCGATTTTTCGCTTCCTCACATTGCGTTATTAAATAGGATGTTAGTTCGATTAATTGCATTGTACACCTCAAGTTTTACTTTATTACTCATAGTGTACCAAATCTCTGGACTACTTTCATTTTTAAAAATAAAGTAACACCGCTAATCCTAAGATTTCCAGCATATCAAGAGAATCATTTTTCTAAAAGGCTTGTTCTTCAAACGAAAGGAGATTGAAAAGCGGCACACTAGCCTACTTTTCAGTCGCCCCACCCATGGGAACGTGTATTCTTTACTTGTATTCGTTTTTCTGCTAAGCTTACTTTTTGATAGGCTACTGTGATTTTTTGTGAAAATTGAAGAGTGAGCATTGCACGTTGCTGCTCTAATGTGGCATCTAACAATTGGGTTACCTGTTCAACACTAGCAATAAGCGATTGAAGTCTTTTCATCATCCGCCTCCTTTTATTGGTCTTTACTAATTTTCAAGAGAGGCTTAAAAAATCCTTGTCAATCGCAAAACTAGACAGTAAAAGATAAAAATTGTGCAAAAGGCGTATTTCGAAAGGATGAAAATGATGATTCGCTATCCAAATGGGAAGCCTTATAACAAGGAGATAGAGCAAGTACAAAAGCCGAAAAAGCAACAAGCAATAAAAGATAACAATTTCAGCAATCGGGGAAAAACATTAGAAGATGATTTAAATGAAACCAATACCTATTATTTACAACGACAAATTGCTACTATTCATAAGAAACCTGTTCCAATTCAAATCGTCAAAGTAGAGTACCCATCAAGAAGTGCTGCTGTTATTCGAGAGGCATATTTCCGCACGCCTTCTACAACAGATTACAACGGTGTATGGAATGGCTACTATTTAGATTTCGAAGCAAAGGAAACCGAAAGTAAAACTTCCTTTCCTTTAAAAAATATTCATGCACACCAAGTAGAGCATATGAAAAATGTTATACAGCAAAAAGGAATCGCCTTTTTCATTATTCGTTTTTCATCATTAGATCGCTATTTTATTACGCCTTTTTCTATTGTGGAAAATGCATGGCAGCAAATGGTGCGCGGTGGACGCAAATCGATACCACTCCAACAATTTGAAGCAGGTGCAATCGAAATGAAAGCGAGCTATCAGCCGCGCATTGACTATTTACAGGCAGTACAGCAATTTATAAGTGAGGAGATAGAACGTGACTGAACGTAAACTTACACGCGAAGATATAAAGAAACAGCGTCAACAAAAACAGAAAAAAAAGAAATCACCATTTAAACTTTGGTTAAAACGCATCGTTTTAACAATTGTTTTTATCGGTGTATTAGGCTTCTTAGGTGGTGCTGGGCTATTTGCCTATTATGTAAGCTCTGCACCAGAATTAGATGAGGAATTATTAAAATTTCCTGTTTCATCCGAGTTTTATGATGTTAATGGTGAATTATTCGCGACGATTGGGCAAGAGAGTCGGAAATATGTAAAATTTGAGGATATTCCAGATGACATGGTTGCAGCCATTTTAGCGACAGAGGATGTGCGCTTCTTTGACCATTTCGGTATGGATTTATGGCGACTTGGAGGATCAGTCATCGCAAACTTTAGGGATGGTTTTGGCTCACAGGGCGCGAGTACCATTACACAACAAGTTGTGAAAAACTCTTTTTTATCCAACGATAAAAAATTAAAGCGTAAAGCACAGGAAGCTTGGCTTGCCATTCAATTAGAGCGCCAATACTCTAAGGAAGAAATTTTTGAGATGTACTTCAATAAAATTTTAATGTCTGGTCGTATTTACGGCTTCGGGCAAGCATCTGAATATTTTTATGGTAAACCATTGAATGAATTAGAATTAGACCAAATGGCAACGCTCGCAGGAATGCCACAAAGTCCAAATCCTTATAATCCATTTAAATATCCAGATCGTGCCGAAAAACGACGAAATGTTGTACTTGGCTTAATGGTACAGCATAAAAAAATCACCCAAGCCCAAGCAGATGAAGCGAAAAAACTAAAAGTGGCTGACCGTGTATTACCTGAGGATGAGCGCAAACCTGCAACGATCACTAACTACCCTGCCTTCCTGGATGTAGTGCTATCGGAGTTAGAATCTAATGGGGATAAGGATGCATTAGCGGAAGGGGTTAAAGTGTACACGACTCTTGATCCAAATGCGCAAAAAACAGTTGAATCCATCATGAATAATGATGCCAACTTTATGACGGAAAAAATTCAATCAGGCGTTGCGGTTATTGATACGCGAACAGGTGAAATCCGCGCAATCGGTGGCGGGCGCAATTACGGCATTGAGGTTAGCTTTGGCTATAACTACGCTTATGATTTAGTCACGCGCGCACCAGGCTCAACAATGAAGCCTTTAATCGACTATGCTCCTGCTATTGAATATTTAAAATGGTCAACGGGTGAAACATTAGTTGATGAACCGATGAAATATACAGGCACAAACCAAACGATTACAAACTGGGATAATAAATACGCAGGAACAATGACAGCACGTCAAGCACTTTACACATCACGCAACATTCCTGCTGTGAAAACATTGCAAGCAGTTGGGACAGATAAAGCGAAAAACTTTGTCTCACGTCTAGGAATTGACGTAGATTATGTGGTGGAATCCGATGCAATCGGTGGTGGACGCATCAATATTTCACCGATTCAAATGGCGGGTGCTTATGCAGCATTTGGTAACAACGGTGTATATACGACGCCACATTCCATTACGAAAATTGTGTATCGAGATGGCTCTACATCAACTGACTATAAACCCAAAGAAATTATTGCGATGAGCGATTACACAGCCTATATGGTGACAGATATGCTACGCGATGTTGTCGGAAACAAGCCAAATGCATCGGGAACTGCCGCAAATGTACCAGGTCTTGATATTGCTGGGAAAACAGGAACAACAAACTACTCGGCTGACGAGTTTTCTAAATATAATTTCCCAAGCTTGGCTGTTCCTGATTCATGGTTTGCTGGTTATACAACGAATTACTCCATTGCAGTTTGGAGTGGTTATGAGCAGCGTTCTGACGCGATTACAACATGGGATGAGCGCCGCTTGCCACAAACTTTATTTAAATCGATTATGTCACAGCTGTCGTCATCAATTGAAACGCCTCGCTTTACACAACCAAGCTCGGTTGTATCAGCGACGGTTGAAGTCGGTACTTCACCATTAAAGTTGGCAAGTGAATTTACACCTGACAATTTACGTATGACAGAGCTATTCGTTAAAGGAACAGAGCCACAGGAAGTATCTGATACATTTGAACAAATTGAATTAGATGCACCATTTAATTTACAGGCTATCTATAATGATTTAGCAAATGTGGTTGATTTAACTTGGGAACATCAAGCACCAGGTGCATCGGAAGAAGATTTCGATCCGAATGCGGTACCTATTTCCTTTGAGGTAACGATGTCCATTGATGGTGCAGCACCAACTACTATTTCGGTATCTGGCGCAAATTATGCCACGATTCCAGCAATTGAAATCGGTCATGACTATGTATTTACAGTCACAGCTATTTCAGATGATATACGCAGCGAACCCGCTTCCGTTTCACTTTCTATTGAAGGCTTACCAGAGGTCCCTGATGAAGAGGACTGGGACAATATTGAACCAGAAGAACCAACAGAACCAATTGAACCAGAAGAACCTACGGAGCCTGATACTGGTACAGAGGACAATAATAACGGGCAAGTAACACCTCCAACCGAACCTGAGGAGGAAGATGGGGATACGGGCGAGGAATGATTTAACACCCTTCTCCGCAATATAGTAAAAAGTCGATTTATACCAAATCTCTTGGTATAAAATCGGCTTTTTTGTATTTAGTCTAGATGCACCTAATGGACAGCAAACAGGTTTATGTAACTAGCATTTTTGATTTGTATGCAAGAAACATTACATCATCTTTCGCATTTCTGAAATTGAAACAGGAAAATTTCGTATGATGAAATGTCTTTAATATGAAAGAAATGATGAATAGAATTAATTTGCTTAGGAGTTACAAACCTCGATAACTCACTCGCATTTTATTAAAATTTACGTTTTCAAACTACTACAAATAAAAATACTCCCTTTATTTCCTTTAACAATCGAGCAACTAACCTAGAATTCTATTTAGAAAATGTTAAAAACCATATGGAAAGCAAAGCTCACTTTCCATACGGCTCCTATAACACTTTCCAATAACTATTAAATACTTCTCCAAACGCTTCATCCAACTGGATTCCCTTTTGTTTGAAAGCACCAATTACCGCGCCACCAATTGGCTCTAAATTAGCTTTTTTAAATTCAAATTTAATCGACTCATTGCTTGCTAACTGCTGCAAGTTTTCTTTGAAATAATCTATATTACCGAAAACCCCACCGGCGAGTACTACTTGTATAGCTTGCTTGCTCCAAGCCATTTTATGAAAACATACTTTGATTGCCTTATAAAAATCCACACAAGCCTCATCCATAATGCCCGTTGCCACTGCATCTCCACTTTCAGCAGCATACATCACATATTTACTCAGCGGTGCAATATTTGTACGTGGGTGCTCGTCATTATATATACATGCAATTAATTGCTCGACGCTTTCTACATGAAAATGTTTTAGTATAGGCCCTGTCAAAGATGTATTTTGCATTCGTCCATCATAGCTTTGGAAAACAGCTTCTAATGCTTTCATTCCTATGTAATAGCCGCTTCCTTTATCATCAAATAAATAACCCCAGCCACCGATTCGATGCAACACTTTGTTTTCATCATAGCCTATTGTAATAGCACCTGTGCCGGCAATTTGTACAATGCCAGGTTGCCCAAATGTGCCTGCATATAAAGCGGCTAACCCATCATTTTCGATTGCCATTAGCGCTGTTGGCTGAACGTATTGACGAATGATTTTCTCTACAATAGGTTCGGCATGTAGCTCCTTCACACCAGCCATTCCAACAAAGCAACTACATATTTTTTCAAATATTTGTTCATTTTGTTGCCGCAATTGTTGCATTAACTCGTGCAATGTCATCTCAAAAAATTGTGCATTCATCGCTGTTGGATTACTGCGTGTCGTCATAACCTTTGCATAAATTCTCCCTGTTGCATCACAAATCACAGCAGAAGTTTTTGTACCGCCACCATCGATTGCTAAAATATACATCTATGTACTTCCCCCTTCATACGAAAAGAGGCTGTCCAGAAAGTTCAAATCAATGCTAAACAGCCAAAAATCAAATTTTATTTTACACTTTAGCGAGGAGACTATTGCCCCCTAAATAACTGAAAACTCTAAATATTTTATATTATAGCAAAAACAACGAGTGGCTGCCTTAAAAGTTGGCTAATAAGCAACTTTCAAGACAGCCCTCTATTTGGAATAGTTATTTTGTGAAGCCAAATGATGCCCAAGGCTGGATATGTTTTAATAAAAAGCGCTCTTCCTCTTTCACCCGTGCTACCACATTGCTTGAGCCTGCGTTTGGCATATTTTGCAAGACAATTTGTAGCTCGCCTTTATAGCGGACATCCAAATTATTATCGATTGTAATATCCCCTGATACTAAAGGCTCGGTATTATGTGCTGGGAAATCCTCTGTTTTATATTTTACGCGAGATTGCGTACTACGAATCACATAATCCGATACGTCTCCACGATTAAAGTGAGGCTCCTCCAATACAATTTTCTCTTCGAGGGCAGTCGTTTCAGATAAAAATTCTACTTGTAATTCTAACTTGTAGCGATTTAGCTGACCCAATGCGCGTAGCTCTTCTTCTGACGCATACATATTACCAATGATACAATCATCAATAAGACCTGTGCTCCACATATCTTTCGCTTGTACGGTAATTGGCAAAAATCTATGCTCCTCTAGGGTTGGTAGCCCATATTCAGTTTGCTCCCACGGTCCAAATTTACCGTGCTGTGATGAAATCATCGCAGCTGTGCGAATATGATTGTCTTTAAATTGCTGGGATGTCTTTAAAAAATGCTGACGCGATAAGCCTGTATACTGTCTAGGATAAAAGTTATGGCAGCCGATAATATTTGCTTTATTTGGTTGATAGGACAAAATATTATCGACATATTTTGTGCCATTGCTCATATTTAACTCTACTTTTAAATTGCTAGCATCTAGCGACATAAACGCTTCCTCTTGACCTGAAAAGCCCATGTCTAAGCGCAGTGCCGCCAAATGATACTGCTCTTTTAAATATCCGATATCTCGGTACGTTAAGTTTAACTCCTCAAAAACATTTGGTGCAATATCGGCTGAAATATCGAAGCCTAAGCCTTTCGCAAAAGCGTTAATTTGCTTTAGCTTTTCACGTTCCTGCTCATTGTTTAAAGACATTAAACATGTAAAGATGCGGTCAAAGCCGTTATCATGAGCTAACTGCACATATTGCTTCATTTCTTCCAAACTACTATGTCCCGGATAAAGTGAAATACCTAGCCTTCTCAAATTTCATACCTCCGTGTGCTTAAAGCGGATGTATATAACACCCGCTACTTTTTATTGTTGATTTTGTTTCGCTGCCGCGCGGTTTGCTGCAAGTAAGAATGGCGTATAAATTAGAACCGCTACACCGATTAATACAACGCTCAAGATGGCACCTGAAAGCGACTGTGTTACTAACCAACCATTGATAATTGGCGGTGTTGTCCATGGTGCTGCTACTGTTGCTGCTGGTACCCACCCTGCTTTTGTTACGAAGTACGCGATGGATACGTTGACCATTGGCGTTAAAATGAATGGCACGAATAAAATTGGGTTTAAAACAATTGGTAGACCGAATATTAATGGTTCATTTATATTGAATAAGCCTGGCGCAGCCGATAATTTACCAACTGTGCTGTATTGTTTGTTTTTACGCGAAACAATGAAAATTGCGATAATTAATGCGATTGTTGTACCTGAACCACCCATATTCACGAATGCATCGAAGAATGGTTTGTTAATAATGTACGGTGCTACCTGACCTGCTTCAAGTGCTTCTACGTTTCTCGCAATTGCATCTAAGTTAATTGTTTGCATGAATGGGTCAATAATGTTTGCCCCATGAATACCAAATGTCCAAAAGAATGCTGGTACAAACGCTAAAATAAGCGCTGCTGTCCAAGAATTTGTTAAGCCCATGAACGGCTCTTGAACTAATGTATAGAATTGCCCAATAACATCTGGTGCGTCAAATAATACTGAAATTAATGTGCGGATTAATGCTAAAAGACCAATTGTAATAATCGCTGGGAATAATGATGCGAACGATTTCGCTACTGCATCAGGTACACCTGCTGGCATTTTGACTAATAATCTAGGATTGCCCGATAAACGAGTAAACATTTCTGCGGATACAAGACTTAAAATAATAGCTAAAAAGATACCGCCTGTTCCTGTCGTTAAACCAGTTAAACCTCCGTCGCCATAAGTTGCGAATGTCATATAACTCGCAAGACCAATCACCCCTCCTGCTAACGCATCTTTACCGTAGCTTTTCGACAAACTGTAGGCGATTGTAAACGAAATTAATAGCGATACAATGGCGAATGTAGCACCCCATACATTACCACCCCACTGTGTCCAAATACCTTCACCGAAAATTGAATTCATGAAGTTTTTGTATGCCTTGATCGGTAAGTTATTGATTAAAACAGCTAATGACCCAGCAATTATCAGTGGCATAATAACAATGAAACCATCACGAATTGCGACTAAGTGACGTTGATTCCCGACTCTTGATGCGACAGGAACAAATTTCTCCTCTAAAAACTTGAACATGTAATACACTCCCCTTTGTGTTTTTGTAGTGAATGACGCCCCGAAAGGCTTTATCTTAATTCAAATGGATGCTTGCACATCCACTTGAATAAAAACCATCGTCTTACTTCCCCTTTATTTGCTCATGAACTTCTACTAATTCTTGTGCTAGATCACGGAATGTAATCGCATTCATTAAATGGTCTTGTGCATGAATTAACAGTAATGAAACTTCTACTTTTTGACCTTGTGCTTCTTGTTGTAATAAAGCTGTTTGGGCATGATGCGCTTCGATAATTGCTTCATGTGCTAGCTTCATTTTGTCTTGTGCTGCTTGAAAATTTCCTGCTTTCGCAAATTGAATGGCTTCCATACATTCGCTTTTGGCATTTCCACTATGCATAATTAGCCCCATAATGGATTGTAATAACGCTTCTTGTTCCATATTTGACACCTCTTATTTCATTAAGCCTAGCGCATGTTTTAAAACATTTGCGCCATTCATCATGCCGTAATCTGTCATATTAATCACATCGATTGGCAAATTTTTCTCTTTGTATTTCGCCTCAAATGAGCCTTTTAAGTAGCGAACTTGTGGCCCTAGTAACAGCACATCTACCGATTTTTCTGCTAATACTTTATCAACTTCCCCTTCAGGAATTGCGAAAATATCAGCTTCTAAATTTTGTTCCTCTGCCGCTTGCTTCATTTTTGATACAAGTAAACTCGTACTCATACCTGCTACACAAACTAACATAATGTTTTTCATAAAAGCACTCCCCTTATTATTCGTTATTTCAGTTTTGAAATCGTTTTCTTAAAATGAGAATATCATTGGTTGGTATATACCACAATACCCTTTTTTCAATTTTATTTCTTTTCGAAATAAAGAAAACATACTGGACTATATGAAATCTACACTAGTAATCTAGCATCTGATATGCTGGTATAGTCCAGAAAAAATTTTAAAAATTTTTTCTATTCCTAGCTTTCTTATTTAAAAATATTCATAAAATTCAGGTTTTCCCATTTGTAGCGCCTGTTGCCAATTCTCAATTACTTCCTGTTTTAAAAATTGCTGTGCATACATCACTGCATCTTGAACAGATAAATAACCGACCATCATCGCTGAGAATAGATTGATAGGCAATGTAAGTACATTACTATTATCAATAGCACCTGTCTCTACAATCGCCACTTCCCCATCACAATTAATTTCAAATAACTGCTCATTCCATGTACAAAACTGGTCTTCAAGGCGTACATATAAAGGTTTTATAATTTTATTCCATTCGTATTGCTGCATAAATGCTTGTGCATCAACGATTCGCACCATCATATCCTGAACAACTTCACGCGTAAATTGTGGCTCTGCAAAATAATAGCCAAAACGACTATCGTTTGCTGTTACCCCTTTAATTTCAGTGATGCTTGCAGCATGTGCTGTAACATAACGCCACATCGCCTGCTCGGCCGATAAATCCTTTGTCACAAAATCATGAATTAAAAATGTCGTCCCTGCTATTTCATAGCGAAGATAAGCAGCTACCTCACCTTCATCATAATACAGCGCAAAATGACTATTTGGCTGTCTGCTCGCTAAGCGATTCCACCATGCATCGTCTCTCACCATGCTACCGCTTGTTACTAAAGCACTCGCATTATGAAAATCTTTCACTTGCTGAAACAGCTCTTCATCCAACCATTCAAAGCTTGTGCGCTTCACTGTATCCACCTTTTTTCCCAGTGCAGGAAATTTTTCTAGTGGAATTGTATAATTTAATTTCTCAAAAAATAGCTCCCAGCCAAAATAGCGGTAGAACGAGACCGAGAAAGGGGCTAAAACAGAAACTGTTTGCCCATTCGCTCGCATTTGTTTGAGTGATTCGATCATCAATTTTTTCGCAATGCCTTGCTGACGATATTCAGGGTAGGAGGCAACAAAGGCGATACCACCCATTTTATAATTTTGTCGATGAATCGTCATATTCAGTGGTAATACAAGCACTTGACCAACAACTTTATTACCATCATATGCCCCTAAAGTCGTACTATGCTGAACCCAGTGATGAAAATCTTTTCTACGTGCCTCATTGTATTTATTAGGGAAACAATAGTCTCTTAAACGATGAATTTGCCAATAATCTTTTTCCTCTACATGTTGAATGTGAATCACGTTTTCATCCCCTATCGTTTATCTTGAAATTTGGCTAATAAATTTATAGCGATCTGCTCGATAAACGCTACGTACAAGCTCAAATGGCGTACCGTTTGATAAATAACTAATTCGTTTAATAATAAGAACAGGTGCAGTTTGATTTATTTGTAAAAATTTACTGTCCTCTTTTGAAACAATGGCCGCCTCCATTTGCTGAATCGCATTGCCAATTTTTTGTTGGAAAGCGGTTTCAATTAATGAATACAAAGAGCCCGTTAACATGCTTGCGTCTAACTGAGGATATATTTTCACTGGAATATATGTTCTCTCAATTGCCATCGGTGTCCCGTCAGCATTGCGAATACGTATAACGAAAAATACTTCCTCACCTAGCTCTAACTGTAAGTCTCTTGCCACATCAACGGACGGAATAATCTTTTCAAAACGAACTACTTTACTACTCGGTACCATATTACGCGCACGCATATCTTCGGTAAAGCTTGTTAATCCTTGAAGCGGTTGCTCTAATTTTGGATTCGCTACAAACGTTCCTCTACCCTTTTCACGGTAAAGCATGCCATCGTTTACTAAGTTCGTAATGGATTGCCTTACGGTCATACGGCTGACATCAAATTGAACAGAAAGTTCTCGCTCAGATGGTATCGCATCACCAATTTTATATTCATTTGAAAGTATTCTTTGTTTAATAATTTCTTCAATTTGTATATAGATTGGTATATACGAATTTTTGTCTAACAATGTTACCCCCTCCTTACTTTATCTATAAAATACAAGACAGCCTATTTCAAGGTATAGTTGTCTATACTAATTATATGCTAATAATCTGAAAATAAAAAGTACAATTTTCAGTTCATCGTAACAATCTCATTGTATAATAAAGTGAACCTTCAATCAGTGGGGGGTTCCTCATCCTCACTTAACTATTTCGTCCTACTCACTATTTTGAAGTGGGGGTCTTACAGCCTGTTAATACGGGATAAATACAGAATACTCTTTTTTTTTCGCGCAAAGGAGGTCTATTATGGGAACAGAACAGCCAATTTTATGGGCATTAGAAGGATCAAACGAAAGGCGAACAACCGCTATTTATCTAAAACCTAAATTTATTATAGATAGAGATCAAAATTCCTTTCAAACCGATGAAAAAGGAATGATTGAAGGATACATTTTATATGACTACTCAACAGTAAAAGAAAGTCAGCTAGCTGTTTTTGCCTTTTTAGAAAATGATGCTACACCTATAAAAATAGAAATGAATGGAACAGTTGCTTCTTATCATATGATTGATCTACCAAATGAAGGCGGTAAAAAAGTGCCGTTCACTATAACAAATTTGCCACGTGGTAATCACATTCTCTATATAATAAGTGAAAAAGTGCTTAACAACACAATCAGTGACCCTTTAGAAATATATGATACACAGAGAACTGTTGCTAGAAACTTTCTTTCAATCAAAGTTCAAAATGAGCGAACAGAAACATCTACAATTCCAAGTAGTTATGCGACAATAGAGAAAATACAAGACTTAAAAAATGAAACTTCTGTTATTATACAAATGTATGAAGATTCCACTTTAACAAAAGAAGTAGATTTTATAAATAACATTGACGATTATTTTTTAACAATAGAAAATCAATACGATTTTGAAATGAAGGCTCATTTAAAGCTGATTTCTGACTATGAAACTTTGGAGCTACAGCAAATACTTATACCAGCTAATGCCAAAGTATTAGTACCTACTAATTTCCAAGCTTTTCATATAAATAAGAGCGCCAGAATCATTATGGTTGCTGCCCCTGCAGAAAAATTAGATGTCCCCTACTCATTGCGAGTAGTCAAAACAACTAAACGTTTTCCAATAGAAAATCATACAAATAAGCGGTAGTGAAAGCATGACTTTCTCTACCGCCTTTTCACATCCGCAATCTTGCACAGCGTTTTTTCGTTTCTTTATAAAGTTCGTCTAGTTGACGATAGCTAGCATATTGTGCTGGATTCGCTTGGACAAACAGCAGTCTTTCTTTTCCATTTAACGGTAATATCTCGTAACTTGCTTGTATATCATAGCTTTCTACACCCGATACCTCTATTAAAAATTCAATAAAATGCGTAATGCCTTGCAACATCCATTGCCCTGCTTGCCCATTTCGTGTAGCATGCGCCTCATAGATTTGCGAGGATAGCTTGTCCCATTTCACATACCAGTCATCGACAGCTATCTGCGAAATCAATTGCTTATTAACGGTAATCATTGCTTAACAAGTCCTTTTTTCAAGCGCTTTTGCCCTTCTCGACAATCCTCTAGCAAAGGACATATGTGACAGCCTGGATTTTGTGCCTTGCAGTGGTAACGACCGAAGAAAATCATTTGATGATGCGCCTTCGACCATTTTTCAATTGGTGTTTTTTTCATAATGGTTTCTTCCACTTCCAAGACGCTATCTTTCCAGCGACAAAGCCCTAAACGTTTCGCAATGCGCTCTACATGCGTATCAACAGCCATTGCTGGCACATCAAAGGCGACAGATAGCACAACGTTTGCCGTTTTGCGCCCAACTCCTGGTAATGTCACAAGCTCCTCACGATTTGCAGGAATTTCTCCATTATATTCCGTCAGTAAACGCTGGCATAATAATTGAATATTTTTTGCTTTGTTGCGGTATAGTCCAATGGAACGAATATCATCTTGCAATTCTTCCAGTGAGACAGCCAAATAATCTTCTGGTGTTTTATATTTTTGGAATAAGTTTTTCGTTACTTTATTGACAAGCACATCTGTACATTGTGCAGATAATAATGTCGCGATTGTTAGCTCGAATGGATTGTCGTGGACGAGCTCACAATGTGCATCTGGAAACATTTTATCCATTTCATCTAAAAAATGTAGCCATTGTTTTTTCGTTAGCATCTTATCACCTCGCTACTCTTTTTCTTCAAGCCAATTATAGATTGGTCGCTTCGGCCTTTTGTCAGCCGGCGTTTGCGGTTGTGTAATCGTGCGTTTTCGGAATTGCTCCGCATGTTGCTCAACTTGCTTCACTGTCGTAAAATTTTTCTTTTTCCATTCAAATAAAATGCGATCAATATAACGCAGCGACAGCTTTCCAGCTAATACTGCTTCCTTTAGAGCTGCCCGTATTAACTCTGGTGAATGCTTATCAATATCTAGCCATGAATTTATATTTTCAAGCTCCATCGGCGATAAAAGGCGACCAAATTCCTGTTCAAATATTGAATAAATCGCACCCTCTTCTTTTTTTTGCTGTTCATTGCTTGTCGCAATGCTATTTGCTTCTAATAGTCTGACGATACGACTCCATAATGGATAGAGCGAATACTTTTCGTAAATTTTTCCATCTATATCAACATCATGTGTAATTTCAATAAAGCCTTTTTGTAAAAATCGCTGTAGCTTCATCGAAATTTCATTGGCAGCAAAAAACGTTCTAGCCATTAAATCAGCTGGTGTCGGAAAGTCATTTCCTTCTTCATGGAACGCTAATAAATGGAGCAATAACATTGCATCATCATCACGAATTTGAAGCTCTTTATAGTGCTGGAAAAAAAGCTGCGGCATCGTGATATTTTTTTGCTCTAACCAAATGCGAAATTGCTCATTGCTTGTCATGATTAGCCCCCTATTCTCTACCTAACTCACAACAGAAGGCTGTCAAGAAAGTCAACAGCACTTCCAAGCAGCCTCAAGTTTAAATTATCTATCTAGCATTTCATTAAAACATCTTTATAAAAAATCTCGTTTACCTTATTCATTTTAAAAAGAGAGGTAAGGTTCTTATAAATAGCATATGTTTCAACAAAACAGTGATTCGATGTCTGAAAAGTGGTACGTTAAACCACTTTTCAGATACCTTATTATGGATACAGACGGTTTAATAAGCGTGGGAACGGAATTGTCTCACGAATATGCTCTGTGCCTGAAATCCAAGCAACAGTACGCTCTAGACCTAAACCGAAGCCTGAGTGTGGCACTGAGCCGTGTTTACGCAATTCCAAATACCAAGCATATGCATCCATATCTAAGTTATGCTCTGCTAAGCGCGCTTTTAATAAGTCATAATCATGGATACGCTCTGAGCCACCAATAATTTCACCATAGCCTTCTGGTGCAATTAAGTCTGCGCAAAGCACGACATCGTCACGCTCTGGGTGTGGTTGCATATAGAATGGCTTAATGCCAACAGGGTAGCATGTAATAAATACAGGCTTATCATAATGGTTCGCGATCGCTGTTTCATGCGGTGCACCAAAATCATCGCCCCACTCAATATCATCAAAGCCTTGCTCATGTAAAAACTTAATTGCATCATCATAAGAAATGCGTGGGAATGGCGCTTTAATGTTTTCAAGTTTCGATGTATCACGACCTAAACGTTCTAAGTCAAGTTTACAGTTCTCAAGCACTGATTGCACGATATGTGATACATATTGTTCTTGGATTTGTAAGTTTTCATCAAACTCGACGAATGCCATCTCTGGCTCAATCATCCAAAACTCAATTAAGTGACGACGTGTTTTTGATTTTTCCGCACGGAATGTCGGACCGAATGAGAATACGCGCCCTAATGCCATCGCTGCAGCTTCCATATAAAGCTGACCTGATTGTGAAAGGTATGCATCTTCATCAAAATATTTCGTTGCGAAAAGCTCCGATGTTCCCTCTGGTGCAGAGCCAGTTAAAATTGGTGGGTCCATTTTTGTGAAGCCATTGTTATTGAAAAACTCATACGTTGAACGAATAATTTCGTTACGAATATTCATAATCGCATGCTGTCTACGTGAACGTAACCATAAATGGCGATTATCCATTAAAAATTCTGTACCATGCTCTTTTGGCGTAATTGGGAAATCCACCGCTTCGTGAATGACTTCAATGCCTGTTACATTCATTTCACAGCCAAATGTTGAACGCTCGTCAGCTTTCACTTCGCCGACAATGTACATAGATGTTTCTTGCGTTAAGCCTTTTGCTGTTGCGAAAATTTCTTCGCCAACTTCTTCCTTTACAACAACACCTTGTACGAAACCTGTACCATCACGTAATTGTAAAAAGGCAATTTTACCGCTTGAACGCTTATTTGCGAGCCATGCACCCAATTTAACTGTTTCACCGATATGCTGTGGCATATCTTTAATCATAATTTTCTTCATAATATCCTCCAACTACAAAAGCAATCGTTATTGCCATTTTGATTTTACAAATTGATCTATACGACGAACCGCTTCCTCTAATGAATCATATGAAATTGCATAAGATAAGCGGATTGTCGTATTTGTACCAAAGCCTGAGCCTGGTATTACAGCTACATTTGCTTCCGTTAATAAGCTTTCTGCAAACGCATCGACATTATCAAACCCTGTTCTCTCCATTGCTTCAGCTACATCTGGTAGTAAGTAAAAGGCACCTTCTGGCTTTAATAATTTAAAGCCTGGAATCGCCGCGATTTGTGGATAAATCTTTTCTAAGCGCTCCTCAAATGCTTGACGCATTACTTCCACTGTATCTTGTGAACCGTTATATGCTTCAATTGCTGCATATTGTGCTGTCGTTGTTGCATTTGACGTAGAGTGAGATGCTAAATCCGTCATCGCATTAATAATTTCTGCATCACCTGCTGCATAACCGATGCGCCAGCCTGTCATCGAGTGTGATTTTGCTAAGCCATTGACAACAATTGTCCGCGCTTTAATCGCTGGGGAAATTTGCGCGATTGAAAAATGTTTATTGCCATTGTATAAAAGCTTTTCATAAATTTCATCAGATACGATTAAAATATCGTGCTTTTCAGCCACTTCTGCTAATGCTTTTAACTCTTCACGGCTATATACCATGCCAGAAGGATTAGATGGCGAGTTAATAATCACAGCTTTTGTTTTTTCTGTAATGGCAGAAGCTAATTGCTCAGCTGTTATTTTATATTGCTGCTCTCTTGTTCCTTCAACATATACTGGCACGCCACCTGCTAGCTTCACTTGCTCCGGATAGGATACCCAGTACGGAATTGGAATGATGACCTCATCACCTTCATTTAAAATAACTTGGAACAATGTGTATAGCACATGCTTTGCCCCAACGCCAACGATAATTTCGTTTGCCTTATAAGCTAGCTCATTATCGCGCTGTAATTTCGCAATTATCGCCTGCTTTAATGCTGGCAAGCCACCTGCTGGCGTATATTTTGTGAAGCCTTGCTCCATTGACTTGGTCGCAGCATCTAAAATGTTTTGTGGTGTATTAAAGTCAGGCTCACCTGCGCCTAATCCAATCACATCAATACCTTGATCTTTCAATTCCTTCGCCTTTGCCGTAATCGCAAGAGTCGAAGAAGGCGTTAAAGTTTTTACACGGTTTGCTAACAGCTGTTTCAAATGAAATCTACTCCTCTACAAATTCAAAATACGTTTCCACCATTGACCATCTTCAAACAAAATATAAACATAATTCAACTGGTCCGTATTGTTCAAATAAGTAATTTCCCACACGGCCCCTTGTTGCTCATAGCCTAACTTTGTATGAAGTATCTTTTTTACTGTCGCTTCATCATGCAACACTGCTAGCGCTTGTTCTTTCGTTATTCCGTCCTGCAAAAATACTTCCTGAATCGCATTTTCTTCTAAAGTGATTGGAACAAAAATTGCTTTCTCCTTACCATATTCGTCTACCCCGAATACGGTAACATACGGCTTATTGCCATTATAGGCATAAGAGTCCGAAACAATCGCGAGCGACTTTGATGTGAGCGCTAATTGCTCAGCCTTTTTCTCCATATCATTAAATGGAGCATCGGCTTTCCAGAGTACTAAAATGGAGATAACAAGTGACAAAGAGACGAGAAAGACTGTACTAAAAATTATCCACTTTTTCATTGAATCACCTTAAGTGCGATAAATCGTGAAAATTGCTTTTTCTTGATCTTCTCGGTCTAACGCTAAGCCAAACATTAAATTTTGCTCTTTTAACGTTCGATTTAGCGTATCAACGACCTTATACAGATCAGATTGATAGTTTATTTTCACAATCGATAATACTTCGACTTTACTTTCCATGATTGTCAACCTGCTTTCTTTACTCATGTCTGTTATTATACCAATTTCCAAGCGCTTGTACCATATGTTCTAGCGATAGTTTTTGAATAGAAATTGGCGGTAAAGCAGAAAGAAATTCTTTGCCATATGATTTCGCATCAATTCGGCGATCCAAAATAATAAATGCACCACTATCTTTGGAAGAGCGTATTAAACGCCCAAAGCCTTGTTTAAAGCGTAAAACTGCCTCTGGTAAAGCAAGTTCTGTAAAAGCATTGTGCCCTTGCGCCTGTAGCATTTGTGATTTTGCTTTAAAGGTCGGCTCGTTTGGAGCAGAGAATGGCAGCCTAACAACGATAACTGCGGTTAGCCCGTCTCCTGGTACGTCTACTCCTTCCCAAAAACTATTTGTTCCAAATAATACAGAATGACTAAATTTCTGAAATGATTTTAATAGACGCATGCGGCTCCCCACTGTCACACCTTGCGCAAATAGCATATAGTCACCTAGCAATTTCGTTTCTTGAATTAACAACACCGTTTTACGCAACATGTCTTGGGACGTAAACAATACAAAGCAACGCCCCTCTGTCGTGCGCACGATTCTTGTGATCGCATAAGCCATTTCTTCAATATAGTCGTGCTGTGACACGGCTTGAATATCTGGCATATCTGTAACGATAAAACAACGTGCTCCTTGGTAATAATTGGACGATGCCTGTAAACGATTGATCGGTACATTTGTTGCAACCCCAAGCTGATCTGCAATAAAGCGTTCATTATTTGGAACAGTTAACGTACCCGATGTCCAAACAATCGCTGCTTGCTCCCTTACTTGCGCAAATAGTCGCTCAATGCTCGCTGTTACATGTAGTGGTTTTTTCAACAGTTGTATGCTTCCTGGTATGCTGCGTTTATCCAGTTCAAACCATGCAAAATAATCTGCTTGGCGCAATACGAATAATTCATCCCATTCCGCTGCTTTTATTTTAAATTCATGAATCCAATACTGCCATTCATCTATAATATATTGCTGCGTAAGCGAAACTTCCTCCTGATGTTCATAAAACATTTGAAGTATTTGCTCCGCACTATCAATCCAGGTTTGCATGGAAAAGGATAGCTGCGCACAATGCTGCACATCAACATCTAACTCTGTCAACATCACCGTCTGCTTCATTTCCTGTCGATGTGCTTCGCGTAGTATACGCTGTAGCTGTCCAATAAACGATTGCATCACTTGATCAAATGTCGTCGCTAATCGGCGGAAGTGTTGCTCCGTCTGTTTTAATAACGGTCTTGGGACACGTCCTGTTGTGACAGCCATTTGCTGCAATTTATCAAAAAGCTGTCCATCCCCAGTCATGCCGATTTGTCCAAACAAATATTTCCATGCTGTATAGGAGAAAATCTTCTCATCTTGCTGAATAGCCGCTTGAATAAACTGATGTGCTTCATCAATAATCCAGCCACCAATATTATCAAACAATTGCTCTTGTCGCACTAAATCGGCTAGCAACATCGCATGATTTGTCATCAATATGTCTGCATGTTTACTTTGTTCAATCGCATAGCTGTAAAAATCAAATTGCTTTGTCGCTGCCCATTTTAACTTGCGAATTTTCTCTAAAAACAGCTGTCCGCCACCTGACATATTCAGCTCGCTTAAATCGCCCGTTTCCGTTTTCGCAAGCCAAGTAATTACTTGCGCAATCGCTAATGTTTCATCGTAAGATTCATCATCGACTTTCAAAATCTTCGCGAAACGCCCAATATCGATATAATTTTGCATACCTTTTAATAAAGCAACATGCACACGCTCACCTGTCACTTGTTCTAGCTTTGCAAGCTCCTCATACATCAGCTGGTCTAACAAATTAGATGTGTATGTGCTAATCCCTATTTTTCTTCCATTTTGCTTTGCATAGTAAAAAGACGGCAATAAATAGGCCAATGTCTTGCCAATTCCTGTAGATGCTTCAATCATTGCTTCCTGTTTATCATGTAAGCTATGCCAAATAATATCCATCATTTGAAATTGCTGCGGTCGCTCCTCAAAGGATGGCATGGCCTTTTGCAACAGTGCAAGTTTGTCTTTACGCGTTTTCGGATAGCTATGTTCCGTTATTGTTTTTTGTGGAACAGCTGGTGGTTGCTTGATCGCTAGTTGGTGCTCATAAATAAAGCCTCGCTCTTCCTTAGTCGTACTTCTTTTTAAATGAAGTGCGGAAAATAGCAAGTGTGAAATATCTGATTTCAATTGAAACGAGCGTTTATGTAATTGCTCGATTGTTGCTTGAGGCAGCAAATTCAGCTCTTCCCAACATGCTTTTAACAATTGTGCCGTTGCTTTCGCATCATCATCCGCGCGATGTGCCTGCTTAAGTGGAATATGTAATTCCTGTGCTAAATCGCCTAATTTATAGCTTAATGCCGTTGGAAAAATGATTTTTGCAAGCTCCACTGTATCTAGCTTTTTCCCCTGTAAAGCTGGTAAGCCTGCTCTTCTCAATTCAGCCTGCAAAAAGGCATAATCAAAATCTGCATTATGCGCAACAAATATCGCATCCTGCAATAAATCATAAATCACTTGCCCATATGCTGCAAACGGCTTCGCATTTGCTACGTCCGCATTTGTTATATTTGTTAAGTCTTGAATAAATAAAGGGATCGACTTTTCTGGATGGATAAAAGTTGTAAATGTATTCTCAATACGCCAATCCTTCATCATCACAATCGCTATTTGAATGATACGATCACCGTTCACAAACGAATGACCTGTCGTTTCCAAATCGACTATTGCATATTTTTGACTTTCCATCATTATCAACTCACAGTTCATCTTTTCGAATAGATAAATTTTATCATAGAAAGACTTGTTTGGTCATGTAGCTACTCTACTGTAAATACTCTTCTGCTAAAATGGCATAATAATACTCATCCCACCAACCTTCTTTGGTTGGAATACATTTTTTAAAATAACCTTCTTTACGCATACCGATTTTCTCCATAATGCGCCACGAAGCTGTATTTTCAGGCTGACATGTTGCGATAATACGGTGTAGCTTACATTTTGTAAAACCGTAATGTATGACCGCCTGTGCTGCTTCTGTGGCATAGCCTTTTTGATAAAATTTCGGATTAAACACCCAGCCAATTTCATATGTATGCTCACCGAAATAACGGAAGAAGGCAATATGCCCAATCAATTCATTCGTCTCCCTTAAAATAACCGCAAATTTCTCAGCTTTCTCTCCTTGATTCACCTGTACAAATTGTTGTGCCTCTTTTTCTGTAAATGCATCCTCTGGTAAATAGTGCATCACAATTGGATCGGCACTGTATTCGTATAATGCTTGCCAATCATTATTTTTAAATTCTCTAATAAGTAAGCGCTCTGTTTGTATGTTCATGTTGATTTTCCCTTTCTAATATATAATGGATTGAAATTCGCTTGTTGTAAGGCTTCATCGCTCCATGTTTGTAAGTTCGCAACCTTATTTTTGGCGAAACACCCATTTTCATATGTTTTCACTACATCCCCAAGCCCGTAAAATTGCCATGTAATCTCGTCAATCCATTGCTGAAGCGAATAAGCTTCTACCTTCATATAGTGCTTTTGATAAAGTACCTGTGCCATTTTCAAAAAGCCTTCTGAGAGCTCGTCGTGCTTTTTCGTAAAATTGTAGGTCGGTGCTACTGTCATACTAGCATCCACTATATGAATCGTTGAAGCTTCTATATCAAACGCTACTTCAACAACACTTATTTCATCAAATATATTTAAACCGCGATATTCCATTTTAATTAAGTGCACCCAGCTCCCCCCTTTCTATTAAAATCGTAACACAATGTTTTATTTTGTGGGCAAAATCTATAGTTTAACGAGCAAATTCGAGTATCTTGTGGGCGAAACACCTGTTTTAATGGGCGAATCATACTTCTTCTATTAAATTACATAAAAAAAGTGAAGCCGAACTGGCTTCACTTTCTCTAATTAGGACTGCTGTAAGTAAGATAATGTTGCATGTCCAAGCGTATTTGCTGCGATGAGCAATGCTCTTTCATCAATATCAAATTTCGGATGATGGTGTGGGTATGCAATTTCCCATTCAGGATTTTTCGCTCCTGTAAAATAAAATGTGCCAGGTACTTTCTCTAAATAGTAGGCAAAATCCTCTCCACCCATCGCTAAGTCAGCAACAACTAGCTTCTCTACTTTCGGCACATTTGTTACTTCCTCCATAAAATGGCGCGTCGTTTCCGCATCATTGATGACAGATGAGTAACCACGATTATATGTGTATGTGTAATCAGCACCATATAATAAGCAAGCTGATTTCACTACTTCCTCTAGCTCTTTTTCAATTTGGTCACGCACCTCTGCATCAAATGTACGCACCGTTCCTTTTAGCACAGCCGAATCGGCAATTACATTAAAGGGATTTACCGCTTCAAAATGACAGACAGAGACAACTGCTGGTCGCACAGGGTTAACACGTCGACCAACTACTTGTTGTGCTGATACCACAAATTGTGAGCCAATCATGACAGCATCTTTCGTATCATGCGGTGATGCACCATGACCACCTTTGCCATGAATCGTAATTTCAAAGCCGTCCGCTGCTGCCATCAGGTGACCTTCTTTTACTGAAATTGTCCCTAATGGAACGCCTGCTGATAAATGTGTACCATATATTACATCGACACCATCTAAGCAACCATCCTCAATCATTGGCAATGCACCACCGGGCGTTACCTCCTCACCAAATTGATGAATAAAGACAATTGTACCTGCAATTTGCTCACGCAATTTATTTAATACTTTCGCTAAAACCAGCAATGTCGCTGTATGTCCATCATGACCACATGCGTGCATTTTGCCATCAATTTTAGATTTGTAGGAAAATGTATTTTGCTCATGAATCGCTAAAGCATCGAAATCCGCGCGTAACGCGACCGTTTTCCCAGGCTTTGCCCCATGTAATTTCGCTATAACACCTCTGCCACCAACAAATTCTCGTACTTCATGTCCCAGTGTATGATGGTACGCTGCAATATATTTCGGTGTTTCCACTTCTTCATGTGATAGCTCTGGATTTTCATGTAAATGCCTGCGAATTTCGACCATTTCATCATAATGCTGCGCTAATAGTTGATATAAATTATCCATCCTTCATGCCCCCCGAAACTAATTATCTAACTATTTTAAATATTAACAAATTAAAGATATGAAGTCACGAGAATGATATAGTGAAACTACCAACCAAGTTTTTATAGGCTGTTGATCCTGCACTTAAATATTTTGGCTTTACCTTATATTTTGAAGTAGGAGTCTTACAGCCTGTTAATATGGGATAAAATAAGCTGGAGGAGGTGTTAGCATGAAAATCTATTCCGTAAAAGTATTACTAGAGTCTATTGTCGTGCCCAATCCTGATTTAAGTAAAACATTTGAAGAAACAATCCGATTAGTTAAAGCAGGAAGCAAAGATGATATTGAACAAAAAGTGCGAGATTATTTTGTTGATGAAACATATGAAAATGCGCTGGGTGGACAAACAACTTGGCGGTTTGTCACAATTTTAGATATATTCGAAGTGATTGACGAATTTGAAGAGGATATTGATTTTAAAGAAGTATACTGCCGTTTTTTACCATTTGAGCGGTTAATTACTGCGAGCGAAGTGATTGAGCTATATTCACTTGATAAATGAAAAAAGCTGATGTAGATTCAAAAAATCTACATCAACTTTTTATTTAATCATTCACACGTGCAATATGAATATCCTTCACGATTGTATTAACAACCCAGCTCGCCGCGATTAAGCCTGCTACAGATGGCACAAAGGCGTTTGAAGCTGGTGGCATTTTGGCTTTGCGGATTATCGCATCTGGCTTACCAACATGCTGTACAACATCCTCTCGCACAACAACAGGTGATTCGTCTGAAAAGACAACCATTACCCCTTTTTTAATGCCCTCTTTGCGCAGTTTTGTACGAATAATTTTCGCCAATGGGTCAGTATGTGTTTTTGAAATATCAGCAATTTGGAAGCGTGTCGGGTCCATTTTATTGGCTGCCCCCATGCTTGAAATAATCGGGATATTGCGTTTTAAACACTCTTTCATTAAATGAATTTTATACATCACTGTATCGCTCGCATCAATGACATAATCGATGCCTTGGGCAAAAAATTGCTCATACGTTTCTTCCGTATAAAACATATGCATGTCGATGACTTCACATTCTGGATTAATATCAGCAATACGCTCCTTCATTACAGCGGATTTCGATTTACCGACTGTTGATAAATAAGCAACTAATTGACGGTTAACATTTGTAATGTCCACATTGTCCTTATCAACTAAAATAATACGACCGATACCGCTACGTGCACATGCTTCAGCCGCAAATGAACCTACGCCACCTACCCCTAAAATCGCTACCGTTGTATTTTTTAAAAGCGCTAACCCTTCACTGCCTATTGCAAGTTCATTGCGCGAAAATTGATGTAACATTTTTGATCACTCCATATCGATTTTGTAAAAAAAATAAGGCTATCCGAAAAGATCCCCTTTTCAGATAACCCTTAGCCCATACACGGAATATTTGCTAAAAACTATTGTACCTGTCGCTTCGCTTTCGGTACAGAGAAAACATTTGCGACGAGAATGGTGACAATGTATTGTGACCATTCTCGTCGCAAAGGGTTCATCTCAAAATTTCTTTTCAGACGAACCCTTTATTCCGAGTATTATACTTAGAAAAGATGAATACTTGAAAAATATATACAAAAAAGCGCGATTAAGCAAGCGAAATATTTAAATCTGTTAAAACTACTGCATTCGCATGTTGTTGCAATACAGTAATTGGTGAGTCCACCGATACTTCTCCGCGCACTAAAGATTCCAAAGCAGCACGTTTTTTCTCGCCAACTGCAATTAGTAAAACTTCTTTAGCTTGTAAAATATTAGCGATTCCCATCGTGATGGCCTTTTCAGGCACTTCATCAATCGAATTAAAGAAGCGTGCATTTGCTTCACGTGTTGATGCTGTTAATGTTACAACATGTGTCTTTTCAGAGAATGGCGTGCCTGGTTCATTGAAGCCGATATGTCCGTTTTCCCCTACCCCTAATAGCTGCACATCAACTGGATGCTGCGCAAGTAACTCATTATAATGTGCTGCTTCCGCGTCTGCATCCTCTGCTAAACCATTGGGTAAATAGTTTTTGCTAAACGGCTTGTGCTCAAAAAGCTCCTTTTGCATATATGTAAAGTAACTTTCAGGATGCTCGATCGGTAAGCCAATATACTCATCTAGGTTAAAGCTTGTACAATTTGAAAAGTCTACATCGCTTTGACGTAAGTTTTTATAAAGGGGCTGCATTGTTCCGCCTGTCGCTAAACCAAACGTCTTTGCACCCTCCTTTACTTTTTGCTGTAAAAATTGTGCCGCAAAATCGTATAGTTCATCGACACTTTCAAATGTTTTCAGTTGTAATGCCACAACGAATTTCCTCCTTACTAATTGTACACCTGCTTCGCCCAGTCTTTTACTTGCTCCGCAGATTCGCATGCTAATAGCTTATCTACTTGCTGTTGTAATACTTTTTTATTTAATTTTGATAAATTTTCTCTTGTGCGTAAAACAGCGCTCGCACTCATCGATAATTCATCTAATCCTAAGGCTAACAAAACAGGCAATGCTAACTCTTCACCAGCCATTTCTCCACACATCCCTGCCCAAATACCATGCTTATGAGCACTTGAAGCTACTTGCTCAATCAAACGGATGATTGCTGGATGGAACGGCTCATATAAATAAGCTGTTGCCTCATTCATACGATCTGATGCAAATGTATATTGAATTAAATCGTTTGTACCAATCGAGAAGAAATCGACTTCACGTGCTAGCACATCCGCTAAAATTGCTGCAGATGGCACTTCAATCATAATGCCTACTTCATATTTGCCAATTGCTATGCCTTCACTAGCTAATGCATCGTGCTCCCGTTGCAAAATCGCTTTCGCTTGGCGCAACTCCTGCATTGTCGCAATCATTGGAAACATAATTTTTAAATTACCATACTGGCTTGCACGCAATAAAGCACGCAATTGTGTCACAAAGATTTCTTCATTTGCTAAAGAAAGGCGAATCGCACGTTGTCCTAAAAATGGATTCTCTTCTTTCGGTAGTTGCCAATATTCTAAATGCTTATCGCCACCAATATCCAAAGTACGAACAACGACTGGTTTGTTATTCATTTTTTCAAGTACAGCTTTATAAAGCTCAAATTGCTGCTCTTCTGTTGGCAATGCCGTGCTATCCATATATAAAAACTCTGTACGGAATAAGCCAACACCGTCAGCACCAACTTTTAATACAGCCTCTACATCTTGCACGCTACCAATATTGGCCGCAAGCTCAATATGTGCGCCATCAGCTGTTACACTTTCTTTCTCAACATATTGTTGCAGCTGCTTTTCGCGTTCTGCTTGTACTGCCATACGCTCTTTCGCTTCACGTTGCGCTTCTTCCGATGGATTAATGCTAAGTTGACCTGAAGCACCATCTAATAACACCATTTCACCATGGGCAATTGTTTCCGCTTCCTTTACACCAACAACAGCTGGAATTTGCAACGTTCTCGCTAAAATCGCTGTATGTGATGTACGTCCACCAATCGTTGTGATGAAACCTTTTACATATTGCTTGTTTAATTGTGCCGTTACAGATGGCGATAAGTCGTAAGCAATTAATACGACTTCCTCATCGATTTGTGATACATCAGGCAATATTTTACCGAGCAAGCAAGCTAAAATGCGACGTGTCACATCTTCAATATCTGCTGCACGTTGACGCATATATTCATTATCCATTTGGCTAAATAAATCGATAAATTGTTGAGCAATTTTTTGCAAAGCTTTTTCAGCTTGTGTATTTTGAGCAATTTCGCCTTCAATCGCTGCATGGAAATCTGGATCTTGTAAAACGAGTAAATGAGCAGAAAAAATTTCTGCCTCCTCCTCACCAACCATCGAAATTGCATAATCACGAATTTTCTCAAGCTGTACTTTAGCATTTGCAATTGCGTCATGAAAGCGTTGTTTTTCTGCAGACGGTTCAATTCCCTCACGCTCGGTAATGGATAAATCAGGCTCTGCTAAACGATATGCTTTTGCAACAGCCACTCCTTCTGATACAGCGATTCCTTGCAATTGTCTCATATTATTGACCAATACCTTGTGATTTGATTACTTCTTCCACTTTTGCAAGTGCTGCTGCTGCATCATCGCCTTCAGCCTTAACCGTAATTGCCCCACCAGATGGAATCGCCAAGGCCATAACACCCATAATTGATTTTAAGTTTGCTTCACGACCGTTGTAAGAAATCGTTACATTTGATTGGAATGCGGAAACTCCTTGTACCAATAATGTACATGGGCGTGCGTGTAATCCTTCTGCTGCTGTAATTGTGAATGATTTTTCCATAATAAATTCCTCCTAGTTAAATGTAATTCTTTTTTCAAATTGCTTGCAGTACTTTTCATTTTTAGCAGATGACTCATTGATGTTATTACTAACAAAAACAGGCGCCTCCTGCTGTACCGCTAAAAGCTGCTCAATGACCATACTAACAAGTGCGTTGAGCATTGTTGCACCAACAATTGTAGAGCTTGCCCCATATTGATAATCGCCACTATGTAACACACCATCTCCAACTGGCACAGATGTATTTAAAACGATATCTACTATTTCCTCTAAACGCTTGCCACTACTATGTGTGCTTTCCTGTTTAGTATAACATAATGATTGCAAAGAAATAACAAGTGCGCCACGTTCTTTTGCTTCAAATGCCATTTCAATCGGTGCTGCATTACGGCCTGAAGTTGAAATAATAATGACCGTATCTTCTGGACAAATATCAAATAAATGTCGATGCGCCGGTACGACACCTTCTGTACGCTCATTGCGAGAAGATGTAACAGGCCCCGCTGCAAGCATTAATGAGTCAATATAAATCGGCTTTACTGGAACAAGGCCTCCAGCACGATAAAATTGCTCCTCTGCTAACAGAAAGGAGTGTCCTGCACCGAATAATTGTATAATACCACCTTTTGAAATGTTTGTCGTAATCGTTGCAGCAACTTCTTTTAGTAATTGCTCTTGCTGCTCTACTTGATTCAGCAATTGCTGAATATTTTTAAAATATTGATGCATTTCCTCACCCGCAATCTTCAATCATTATCTACTATTTTACTGCTGTTGTTGCCAAAATGAAACTTTACCCAGCACTTAACAACAGCTAACCGTACCTTTAAAAGTTTTGTGGAATAGCAAATCCTCTTTTTATTCCATATCGAAGGGAAGTAAAATGTTTAAGTAGGGGGACAGACAGCTTGTCAAATCTAACTTGGCTCAACGTGATGTTAGCCACATAAGCATTTCACAAGATATGAAGTTCTTCAAGTGGGGGCAAATGTCCCCCACTTGAAGATTCACTTTCTCATGCGGAGTAAGCAATTTTACCATTAACAATCGTATATTGTACTTGTAAATTTTCATTCACTATAACTAAGTCTGCATCTTTTCCAGCCGCAATATAGCCTTTTTGTGATAGCCCTAATTGCTTGGCCGCATTGAATGACGACATTTGAACAAGCTCCTGCCAAGTAGCACCTGTTGCCTGCTGCATATTGCGCAGTGCATCATTCATTTTCAAAATGCTGCCAGCAAGTGCGCCATTAGCTAAATGAGCACCCTTCTCGGTTACATTTACCTCTTGCCCACCTAAATCATATTTTCCATAGGCCAACCCTTTGGCACGCATTGCATCTGTAATTAAAATGATTTTTTCGGGCCCTTTCAAACGATATGCTAAATCTACCATTTCAGGATGTATATGAATAAAATCAACAATCATTTCAACATAGACATCTCTTTCTAATAAAACGGTTCCCACAACACCAGGCTCTCTATGGTGCATCGCTCTCATCTGGTTATATAAATGTGTACCTTGTGTAACACCTTGTGCAACGGCTTCTTTCGCTTCCTTTGCCGAGGCATTGGAATGACCAATGGAAACAATCACACCTAATTCCTTCGCATAGTGGACAAGCTCCATTCCTTCTTCTGGTGCAATCGTCATTTGCTTAATTTTATGTCCACTCAATTCATGCCAACGTTGATATTTTTCAATCGATGGTGACTGAATATGCTGGATTGGTTGCGCTCCTGCACAATGTGCTGAAATAAATGGTCCTTCTAAATGAACACCTAATAGATTGGCTTCTCCTACCTCTTGCTCGAATGTAGCAATATTTCGCAATGCTGCTTCAATCGCTTCCTCGCTTTGGGTCATCGTTGTCGCTAAAAAACCTGTCGTCCCTTCTGCTACAAGTGCCGCAGCGAACTGATGGAGCGACGCTGTTGTCGCATCCATCGTATCCACACCATCCGCTCCATGAATATGCATATCGATAAAGCCTGGTAAGCAGTAGTATCCTGTACAATCTATTCCCGTACCATTTTCGTTATTTTCTGTGATTGTTGCAATTTGCGCCCCTTCAATTGTGACATTACGATGCTCTGTTAGACCATCATAATTCACAACTGTCACATTTTCTAAAATGAATGGCTTTGTCATCCTTATCAGTCCTTAATTAATTTCAATCGTAATAGCTTCCCCATGCTTTAATGTGCCACTATTCGTTACTTTAATTTCTTTACCTTGTAAATTTGTAAATACAACTGGCGTTACAACAGATGGTGCTGCTGCGCTGACCGCTGGTAAATCAACCTTTAACAATGGGTCTCCTTTTTTCACTGTTTGCCCTTGTGTCACAAGTGTTTCAAAGCCTTCGCCATTTAATTTCACTGTATCTAAGCCAACATGAATTAAAATTTCTACGCCGTCTTTTGTCATTAAACCAACCGCATGCTTCGTTGGGAAAACCATCGCCACTTCAGCATCCACTGGCGATACGAATACACCATCAGTTGGACTTACCGCAAAACCAGGTCCCATCATACCAGTTGAAAATACTTGATCTGGCACAGCCGTTAATGGTAATAGTTCACCTGTTGCAGGCATCGCTACAGTCATAGAACGCGCTACTTGCGCATTTTGTTGCACTGCTTCTTCCACAACAACTTCATTTTTTAATGGGGGATGCCCTTTTTTCAATCTTTCTTTCATTGCATCGCCTAAAAACTCTACAGACGTCCCAATGATAACTTGTGCTGCTGTTTTATTCATACGCATTACACCTTTTGCGCCGTAACGTTTTAATAACGCTTCATCAATTACCGTTGTATCCTTTAATGATAGACGCAAACGTGTTGTACAATAAGCTACTTCATTAATATTGGCTGGACCACCAAGACCTTCAATCATATGAAACGCTTTCGCGTCTAATACTTCATCTGCTGAACCTTCAAGCGCTGCTTCATCCTCATCATCTTCACGCCCAGGTGTTTTTAAATCCAAGGCTTTAATTAAGAAGTAGAATACAACAAAGTAAATGACACCAAATACGAGACCAATTACCAGTATTAATGCTGGCTTTGTTGCAATACCAAAGTTCAGTAAGTAGTCAATCAAACCAGCTGAGAAGCCAAAGCCATGTAATACGCCTAATGCTTCTGTAACATATAATGAAATACCTGTCAGCACTGCATGTACAGCGTATAACACTGGCGATAAGAACATAAATGTGAATTCAATCGGCTCTGTTACCCCCGTCACAAAGGCTGTTAATCCAATCGATAAGAACATCCCACCAACTGCTGCACGCTTTTCCTTTTTCGCTGCGAAATACATCGCTAAACATGCCGCTGGTAAACCGAACATCATAATTGGGAAGAAACCAGCTAAAAATGTTCCTGCTGTTGGGTCACCTTTTAAGAAGCGGTTAATATCCCCTTTAACAATCTCACCTGCTGCCGTTGTAAATGTACCAAAATCAAACCAAATAATTGTATTCATTACATGGTGTAAGCCGACAGGAATTAATAAACGGTTTAAGAAGCCATACACACCTACACCTAAGCCACCTGCTCCTAAAATCCAATCTGCGCCACTATCTAGAACACCTTGAATCGGTGGCCAAATGACCCCAAATACAAATACTAACACAGTCATTACCAAGGCGGTAATAATCGGAACAAATCGTCTTCCTCCGAAGAATGATAACCATTCAGGGAATTTCACATTATAAAATTTATTATAAAGTAGACCTGCAATAACCCCCGCGATAATTCCACCAAATACGCCCATATTAATCGTTTCATCATATGCCCCTAGGCCTTTTGTTAAAACAAGATAGGCAATCGCCCCTGCAAGTGCGGCGCCACCGCTCGCATCAAAGGCAAAGCCCATCGCTATACCAATCGCAAAGATAATAGGTAAATTTCCTAAAATGCCATCGCCTGCTGCTGCGATAACAGGTAGGTTCAGCATATCCTCTTGCCCGAAACGCACAAGCAATGCAGCTGCTGGTAATGTAGCTATTGGAAACATTAGTGATTTACCAATTTTTTGTAAAAAAGCTAACATTTAATAATCCCCCTTTAATTTTTAATTTTGGACTAGTTGTCTATACAAGTATACATAAAATGAAAACGCTTTTCTAGATTATTTTGAAAAGAAGTTATGAAAATACGAAATAGACAGCTAGATAAAAAAGAACGAATCCCGAATGTGCCGTTATATTGCTAAAAGTTTTGAACCCGCGCCTTGCAGGTGGGTGCCCGCTTCATTACATTAAACGTCCCGTTCCAAATAAGAGGCATGCTTGCCGTAAGTGAAATAAAGGCTCCCATTCATTTAATGTTCGGTCAAAACATAGATTAACAACTAAAAAACGAACACTTCAGGATTCGTGTTAAAGTTATTTTAGCACTAATAATCTGAATATTCAAGTTAATCAGCATAGAATTTTTTAAACGTTTTCATTGTAGTGGAGATTCTGATTATTGGAAGATATGAATACCCCTCCAGCATTATCTTCAATCATGATTTTTTAATTGAACAACCATTTAGAGCCTACCCATTATTCTAAATAGTGAACCTTTCAGGAAACAACTATTTTGTAGTTCGAAAGTAGTAATCTGCTCATTAAACACTCAATTTCGCGCGTAAGACAAAGGAAATCGCACGTGAAACACTCAAATTTACTCGCAAGATATTACAAAAAACGCCATTTGTCGGTAGAATACCGTTCAAATGACGTTTTAATTCATTATTTCTCTTTATTTGCTGTTACAGCTAAGTGCAATTCTGTTAATTGTGCATCTGCCACTTGTGATGGCGCATCTGTTAACAAGCAGCTTGCCGATGCTGTTTTCGGGAATGCAATTGTGTCACGCAAGTTTGTGCGACCAGCTAACAACATAACGAAACGGTCAAGACCAAATGCTAAACCACCGTGTGGAGGTACACCATATTCAAATGCTTCTAATAGGAAGCCAAATTGTGCGTGTGCTTCTTCTTGTGTAAAGCCTAAAAGCTCGAACATTTTTTCTTGTAAATCACGTTCATAAATACGAAGTGAGCCACCACCTAGCTCATAGCCGTTTAACACGATGTCATACGCTTGTGCACGAACTTCTTTTGGATTGCTATCCATTAACGCCAGATCTTCATCGAACGGACGTGTGAATGGATGATGCGCTGCATAATAGCGCCCTTCTTCCTCATCGTATTCGAATAATGGCCAATCAACAACCCATAAAAACGCAAATGTTGATTCATCAATTAAATTTAATTCTTTGCCTAATTTTAAGCGTAATGCACCAAGGGCATCTGCGACAACAGATGATTTATCCGCTACAAATAACAATAAGTCGCCAGCCTCTGCTTCAGTTGCTTCGATAATTGCTGTTGCTGCATCACCTTCAAAGAACTTCGCAATTGGTCCATTTAAGCCTTCTGCTGTTACTTTTAACCATGCAAGCCCTTTTGCACCGTAACGTCCAGCAAATTCACCTAATGCATCAATGTCTTTACGTGAATAGTTATCCGCCGCACCTTTAACATTGATTGCTTTTACTTCACCGCCTGCTTTCACTGCATTTGCAAATACGCCGAAAGCTGAATCTTTCACAATTTCAGATAGCTGCTTTAATTCTAAACCGAAGCGTACATCTGGCTTATCTGAGCCGTAACGTGCCATCGCTTCTTGATAGCTCATACGCTGGAATGGTGCTTCTACTTCCACACCTTTAACATCGCGCATTACTTGCTGAATTAAGCGCTCATTCATCGCGATAATTTCATCCATCGTCATAAACGATGTTTCAATATCGACTTGTGTAAACTCTGGTTGACGGTCTGCACGTAAATCTTCATCGCGGAAACAACGTGCGATTTGGAAATACTTTTCAAATCCCGATACCATTAATAACTGCTTAAATAATTGTGGGGATTGTGGCAATGCA
The DNA here is from genome assembly GCF_003049505.1 of Metasolibacillus meyeri. GTDB lineage: Bacteria > Bacillota > Bacilli > Bacillales_A > Planococcaceae > Metasolibacillus > Metasolibacillus meyeri. The sequence goes on along the minus strand of NZ_PYWN01000061.1, from coordinate 36,582 downwards.
TAAAACTCGCCTTCATGAACGCGAGATGGTACTAAATAATCACGCGCGCCTTCTGGTGTCGATTTTGTTAAAATCGGTGTTTCCACTTCTAAAAAGCCTTCGTTTTGTAAAAAGTTGCGAATTGTACGTGTTACATCTGAACGCATTTTAAATGTGTCAAACATAGCAGGTCGACGTAAATCTAAATAGCGATATTTTAGACGTAAATCCTCTGCAATTTCCACTTTATCATCAATTGCGAATGGCGGTGTTTTTGCTTCATTAATAATTGTTATTGTAGAAGCCATCACTTCGATTTTACCTGTTTTCAAATTCGGGTTCACTTGCCCTTCTTGACGAAGTACAACTTTTCCTACTACTTCAATGACAAATTCACTGCGGATTTTTTCTGCCACTGTTAGTGCTTCAGGTGCTCCATCGCCAAATACGACTTGGACAATTCCTGTACGATCGCGTAAATCAACGAAAATTAATCCCCCTAAGTCACGGCGCTTTTGTACCCAACCTTTTAATACTACTTCTTGACCTTCGTGCTGTTCGTATACTTCACCACAAGCATGTGTTCTTTGTGCCATTATCGATTCCTCCAAATTTATTTCTGTCCTAGTAAAGTGAGCCTTCAATCAGTGGGTTTTTTCTCCCCCACTGATTAATAGTTTCACCAATCGGGTTTTTACAGGCTGTTGATCCCCCACTAAAATTTTAGTTTCACCTTATGTTTTAAGCGGCAATCTTACAACCTGTTAATACGGGATAAATAGTTCACTAAATCATGGAAGGCAACTTTTTGTTGGTCACCTGTTGCCATTGTTTTAACATTCGCCGCTGCCTCTGCAAGCTCCGTTTCACCTAAAACTAATACAAATTTTGCGCCTAAACGGTCAGCCGCCTTCATTTGTGCTTTCATTTTACGATCGATATAATCCATATCTGCGGAAATACCTTTTGCACGGAAAGAGCTAATTAATTCTGCTGCCTTCACCTTCGCTTCATCATCAAGCGCAACAACGAATAAATCAAGCTCATCTTTCACATCCAATTCCACACCCTCTGCTTCAAGCGCTAATAACAGACGCTCGATGGACAGTGCAAAGCCAATACCTGGCATATCTGGTCCGCCAATGTCCTCAACTAATCCGTTGTAACGACCGCCACCACAAAGTGTCGTAATTGCACCAAAGCCTGCTGCTGTCGACATAATTTCGAATGTCGTGTGATTATAATAATCAAGCCCGCGCACTAAGTTTGGATCAATTTCATAAGCAATACCTAACGCATCTAAGTACATTTTCACTTTCGCAAAGTAGGCTGCTGAATCTGCTGTTAAATAATCAGGCAATGCTGGTGCTGATGCCATTAACGGATGTTCCCGATCCACTTTGCAATCCAAAATGCGCAAAGGATTTTTCTCTAAACGCGATTGACAATCCGAACAAAACTCCCCAATACTTGGCTGGAAATGCTCGATTAATGCCTGACGGTGTGCGTCCCGCGTTTCTTTATCCCCTAATGAATTCAGTACGAGCTTAATATCTTTTAAACCAACTGTGCTATAAATATCCATTACTAATGCAATTACTTCCGCATCAATGGCTGGATCAGCTGAGCCAATTGCCTCAACCCCAAATTGCACGAATTGACGATAGCGTCCAGCTTGCTGGCGCTCGTAGCGGAACATTGGTCCCATATAGGAAAGCTTGACCGGTTGATCCGGCTGACCAAACATTTTATGCTCCACATAGGCACGTACGGCTGAAGCTGTTCCCTCTGGTCGAAGCGTTAAAGAACGTCCTCCACGATCTTCAAAGGTATACATTTCCTTTTGCACGATATCTGTCGTATCTCCTACACCTCGTTGGAATAGCTCCGTCGCTTCAAACATCGGTGTACGAATTTCTTTATAGCGATAAAGATGGCATAATTCACGAATTTTCTCTTCAATTAGCTGCCATTTTTCAGATTGGCCTGGTAAAATATCTTGCGTTCCTCTAGGTACTTTAAAACTCATGATAAGTTCCCCTCTCTTTTTAGAAAATAAAAAAAGCCCTCGTCCCCTGCACAATAATGCAAGGGACGAAAGCTGTATCCATACTTCCGCGGTTCCACCCTAGTTGGCGTAAAAAATATTACACCCTCTCGATAATCGGATAACGGCCGATTCCGTTTTTCCCTACTATGCAAGATGCATTTCGAGAAAAAGCCTCTCAAGTGTTATTCACAATGAACGTACTGTAGGAAAAATTGCAGCCGATGTTTTTCCCTCTCTGTGTCAGCCCTAGTTATTGCTACTTGCTTGGTCACTGGCGATTTGTTTTTGAATTTATACTTTATCATAATGATGTATACGGGACTTGTCAACCATTTTCAAAAAAACTATAGATTTTCATGGCGAAATGCTTTTACAATATGAATATCGTAGCCTTTAGTTATGGAAAGGAGTTGCTATAGTGAAAAAAGCTTTTATTTTATGGACGATTTGCATCATGCTTATTTTAGCGATGGTACCGCCAACGACAACACACAGTGTCAAGGCTGCTAAAGATGATTACATAGTCAACGCTGAAATTTTATATTTACGTGAAGGGCCTGGTCTATCCTATCCAATTTTAGAAACATTAAAAGAAGGTCAGCTGCTTTCCTCAGTTGAGGAACGAGGCGATTGGATGCATGTGACGGTTAATAGCAAGGAAGGTTGGGTAGCCAAATGGCTCATCAAACAGGCAACAGTGTCTGAACAACCAAATACAAATCAGCAAGTCGTTATTGCACAAGTAGACAAGCTCAATGTCCGCTCAGAGCCATCCTTATCTGCGACGGTCTTGACACAGCTTTCACTAGGCACTGAGGCACAGCTGCTTGGGCAGCAGCAGGAATGGGCTGAAATTCAATATGGAAATGTGATTGGCTGGGTTTCCACATTGTATATCACCGTCAATGACAAACAGCCGACACCTGCACCAGAGCAAGAACAGAATCAAGAGCAAAAAGAAGAAAAGCAACCATCTACAGATACAGTAGAAAACGACCCTAATACCTTTACCATTGTTGTCGACAGCGTCAATGTCCGTAAAAAGGCAAGCTCAACATCTAAAATATTAGGTGTGGCAACGAAAGATCAACAATATAAAGTATTAAGCCGTAAAAATAATTGGGTTGAAATCCAATACTCGAAAAAAAAATCAGGTTGGATTTATAGCTTTTACGGCACATTTACAGTGCAACAAGAAACACCAGCTGACCCATTAACACCAATTACGGAAAGTGTCACAATTATTTATAATGGCACAAACTTACGTGAACAAGCCTCTACATCATCAGCCGTTGTTCACCGCGCAGACGCTGGACAACAATATACAATCATTGAGAAAGAAGGCGAATGGTATAAAGTCGCTGTTGGAGAAAAAGAAGCGTATGTTGCAAATTGGGTCGTTTCAGCCTCACAAAATGAAGCAAATAAAGCGAATACACCAAAAGCACGTAAAGAGGGTACACTACAAGGATTAACAATCGTCATTGACCCTGGACACGGTGGCAATGACCCTGGTACGACAGGTGTTCGCGGTACGTACGAAAAAGGGTTGACACTGCAAACTGCCGAGTTACTAAAATCAAAATTGCGGGCAGCAGGCGCCAATGTTGAATTAACACGTGAAGCAGATGTTTTCGTTGATTTACGCAAACGTATAGCTGTTGGGCATCAAGCGAATGCAGATGCATTTATTAGCCTTCACTACGATGCCAATGAAGTAAGCTCAGTTACAGGCTTTACAACGTATTACTATGGAGATACGAATAGAGGGCTTGCAGAAGCCGTACAGCAAGGGCTTGAAGGCACGGTGAATTTACGTAGCCGTGGTGCACAATTCGGCAATTTCCTAGTGCTACGAGAAAATCACCAAAGTGCGATTTTAATTGAGCTAGGCTATTTAAGCAATGCAGCAGAGGAAGCAACTATCACAACCGATTATTACCGCGAGCAAGCAACGCTCGGGATTTATCAAGGATTGTTGGCTTATTTTAATCAATGAAGAAACTGAGTAGCGGAGACATCTTGCTACTCAGTTTTTGTTTTTGAACCGTGAAGATTTAATTGAAAGGCTATTACATAAGGCTGACAAATAGTTTCTCAAATTCTTTTTCTGTGTAAGTATGCACTTTCCTAAAATACAGCTTTTGAAATCGTTCTAAATCGAATCGAATAAGCTCCTGTTTTCCTTTTGCTAAAAAATATTTAGCAATAGTATCTCTTGATTTGATGCTGGATTTTTCTCTTGATTATATACCAAAATGAAATCAACTTTTTCACGTGTATCAATAATTTTTGTATTCGTTATATCACAAAAAATCAATAGGCTATCTTTAATTTTACTTTTCACATTCGCTTTTGCATTCTTCATATTGCCATTTTTAAACTCAACAAACGTAATATGATTTGCATGATAAGTGATAGCATCGCAGGATGATGCGACCTCCTCTGACAACCCTAACTCATTCGTATATTGCGTCTTTACTTGATCGAAATCTACAGCCAATACTTCAGAGTTGGTCATATAAATAATATTATTCTTATCGCCGTCATCTTTAGATAATTCTTTTAACGATAAAAGATTATTTTGGAAAATAGGAAAATCTTCAATATTAATCATCCTGATACCTCTCATTTTCTAAATCTTGAAGAGGTCTTGCTAATTTGCTATAAATCATTTCGATATTATCTGACACATCTTCAATCAAAGAAGAATCCTCTTTTACAGTTGCTAAATAATATTTACATTTATCCGCAACCCCATGTTTAGCCGAGTATACTTCAATCGCATTTAAAAAATAAGGACTGTGAGTAGTTAATAAAATATGCATACTAAATTCTTTTTGAATCAGCACGATTAGTTCAGCAAATAATAATTGCCATTCTGGATGTAAGTGGATTTCAGGCTCGTCCAAAATAATCGTACCATTGGGCTTTAATATATCATTCGTCAATAAAGTTTTTAAAATAATAAATGTTTTTAAACCTGATGACAGGTTTCGTACATCTAAAACTTTCTCTGTGCTACGTTTTCTGTAGCCAACTCCTGAACGTTGAGTTTTGACAACATCGCCACTACAAACAGCATTAATCTTGTTATAAATATGTTCAAATTTATTTGTCGTAATAATTTCGTTAATGACCTTCACTTCACTTTTTTCCATCAATAGTTTGCTTTTCAAATGATTCCGATGATGTGTATAGCTATGATGAACTTGAGAATATGGCATATTGCTTGCTTCATCTAACACAAATGGATTATCAATGTAAATAGCTTCAGTTTGTAGAGGGATAATATTTTCAACCTCCACTACACTATCATCTTTTAAAGAAATAGACATAATAGACTCTTTAATCGAAAATTGAATTAAACCAATTTCTTCTGTAAAGATATTATTGATTTGACCGTTAAACTCTACATCTAATTTTTTATTTAAAATGGCTTTGATAATATCTTCGTTTGGTATATTTAATATTGTTAATATGTCTTTACAAGCCTCATCTAAAAATACATCTTCATGTAAAGATGTAAATCCTATAATTTTTTTTATTAATTCATCTTTATTAACTGTTTTATCAGATAAATACCCCCATACATCACGAACAATCGTTTCTGCTAAATTTTCTGTATGAATAAAGAGTATATTAGCTTGTTTTTTGTATAACCTTTCAAGAATATCCGCCACACTTTTAACACGCTCTCGCTTAATCTGTTCCTCAATCTGATAAAAACTATTAAACACTGCAAACAATGTTTTCCCTACTGTACTTTTACCAGTATCATTTTCCCCAGCAATTACTGTTATACCTTTTATTTCAACGGATGCCTCTTTAATTTTCCCTATATTTTTTAAGGATAATTTCATCTTTTCACATCCCTTCTTTCTCCATTTCCATACAATTATTCTATGTTTTCTCTTCCTATTATAGCACGAGAACTAAATGTTCATACAGCAATGGCTGTCACAAAAAACTTGCTTCCAGCAAGCTTTCATGACAGCCATTCTTTACTTCGACTCCACAATGATCGTTACAGGGCCGTCATTAACGAGTGCAACGTCCATCATTGCACCGAAAACACCTGTTTCAACTTGCAGACCATATGTGCTTAACTCTTTGTTAAAGGCTTGCCATAAACCTTCTGCATAGTCAGGGCGTGCCGCTTCCACAAAGCTTGGGCGACGTCCCTTTTTTATATCCGCATACAATGTAAATTGCGAAATGGATAAAATCGCGCCACCTTCCTCTAAAATCGAACGATTCATCTTACCATTTTCATCTTCATAAATTCGTAATTCTGCTATCTTTTTTGCTACATACTGAATATCTTCTAGCGTATCGCTATGCGTAATGCCGACCAACAAAACATAGCCTTTGTCAATCGCTCCTGTAATGTGACCATTCACTGTAACCGAAGCATTTTTCGCTCGTTGAAGTACAACTTTCATACGATTCCCTCTTTTATTCCGTATTAATAGACTGTAAAATTCCCACTTCAAAAATGTTTCAGCGGAAAATCAACAGCCTATAAAACACGCTTGGTAGTTTCACTTTATTACTTTAGTTAATGACACGTTGCACCGAATAAACATCAGGCAATTGCTTAATTTTATCAACGACTTTATTTAATTCATTAATACTTGAAATGGAGATAGTTAAATGCAATGTTGCGATTTTTTCTCGATCTGCACGTCCTGTAACAGCTAAAATATTCGTTTTTGACTCGCTCACGACTTGCATAACATCATTTAAAATGCCGTGGCGATCATAGGCGGAAATTTCAATATCGACAGGGTATTGCTTGCGCTCAATTGCACCTTCTTCCCATTCAACAGCGATTAAGCGCTCTTTATCATCATCTTGAATATTTGGGCAATCTGCTCGATGCACCGAAACGCCGCGCCCTTTTGTGATAAAGCCAACAATTTCATCACCTGGCACAGGTGTACAGCAACGTGACAAGCGAATAAGTAAGTTATCGATTCCTTTTACGATAACACCCGATTCTGTTGTGCGTTTTGGCTTTGGATTTTGCATTTCTTTGACGATTTTTTCAAGCGCTTCCTCTTGCTCACGCTCTTTACGCATTTTTTCCGCTAAGCGATTAACGATTTGCTGTGCCGTTATACCACCTACACCAACAGCTGCATATATGTCATCCTCATGCGTATAGTTGAATTTTTCAATGACTCGCTTCATATTTTCTGGCGTCACAACATCTTTCAGCACAAACTCTTGCGACTTAATTTCTTTTTCAATTAACTCCTTGCCTTTATTCACGCTATCTTCACGTAAATTTCTCTTGAAGTATTGCTTGATTTTATTTTTGGCTTGGGAGCTTTGTGCAATTTTAATCCAATCTCGGCTCGGCCCGAATGATTGCTTCGATGTCATTACCTCAATAATATCCCCTGTTTTTAAAGGGGTATCCAGCGGAACCATCTTGCCATTTACTTTTGCACCAATGGTTTTATTGCCGACCTCTGAATGGACACGATAAGCAAAATCAATCGGTACAGAGCCTGCTGGAAGCTCAATCACATCGCCCTTTGGTGTAAAGACATAGACCATATCTGAAAATAAATCGAATTTTAATGATTCCATAAATTCTTCAGCATTCGATGATTCATTTTGGAATTCCAAAATTTCACGGAACCAGCTTAATTTTTGATCGATACTTTCCTTGCTACGCTCCACTGTTTTGCCTTCTTTATATGCCCAGTGTGCTGCAATCCCGTATTCAGCAATTTTGTGCATTTCCTTCGTACGAATTTGCACTTCCAATGGGTCACCATATGGGCCAATCACTGTCGTATGCAGAGATTGATATAAATTTTGCTTCGGCATCGCAATATAATCTTTAAAGCGACCTGGCATCGGCTTCCACAATGTGTGAACGATACCAAGCACCGCATAGCAGTCCTTGATGCTATCTACTAAAATACGAACAGCTAATAAGTCATAAATTTCATTAAATTGCTTTTTTTGCATCGCCATTTTACGATAAATGCTATAAATATGCTTTGGTCGCCCATATATATCTGCATCAATTTCTATCTCATCAAGCTGTGATTTAATTTCATCCATCACATTATCTAAATACGCTTCACGTTCATCACGTTTTTTCTTCATTAAGCTGACAATGCGATAATATTGCTGTGGGTTTAAATAGCGTAATGCCGTATCCTCCAGCTCCCATTTCACTGTGGAAATCCCTAAACGATGGGCAAGAGGCGCAAAAATTTCCAGTGTTTCATTTGAAATGCGGCGTTGCTTTTCAGTCGGCAAATGCTTTAATGTACGCATATTATGCAGACGGTCAGCTAGTTTAATTAAAATAACACGAATATCCTGTGCCATCGCCACAAACATTTTGCGATGATTTTCAGCTTGTTGCTCTTCTTTCGACATATATTTAATTTTCCCTAGCTTCGTTACACCATCAACGAGCATAGCCACTTCTTCATTAAACTCGCGCACTAAGTCTTCACGCGTCATTGGTGTATCTTCAACGACATCATGTAAAAAACCTGCTGCGACGGTTTCCGGGTCCATTTGCAACTCAGCTAATATTCCTGCTACTTGTACAGGGTGAATAATGTATGGTTCTCCTGAGCTACGGAATTGCTCTTTGTGTGATTCCTTCGCAACCTCGTAAGCCTTTTTTACAAAGTCAACGTGTTCATTATTCATATAGGATTTAACGAGCTCGAAAACATCTTCGGGCGCTAAAATTTGTTCTTTCGCCATTGCATATCCACCTTGTTCATATATTTTCACGATTCATGTATAAACTCAATTTTATATAAAATATGTAGCTGTTGTAAAGACACGTTCGCATTTAGTTTATAATTATGAACTTTTTTTAACGGAAAAGCTGATTTTATAGTTAGAAAACCACGATTTGCCCAACGAATGGTGAAATTCGCCCAACGAAAATCAAAATTCGCCCAGCCAATGCGCTAATTCGCCCAACGAAGTTGAAAAGTAGTTAGCTATTTTACGGTTCAAAAGCCATAATTCGCCTAATCAAATAAAAAAGACCGTGCGAAAAAATTCACACAGCCTTATCCTTAATATTGAATCAATGCTTTAATTGGGTAGTTGCCAATTTTTTCGCGTCCGCTTAATTCAGACAACTCGATTAAAAATGCGCAACCTACTACTGTGCCACCTAATTGCTCAATTAAGCGAATTGTTGCTTCTACCGTACCACCAGTTGCTAATAAATCATCGCAAATCATTACTTTTTGACCTGGCTTAATGGCATCACGGTGCATTGTTAATGTATCTTTTCCATATTCTAAACCGTAATCAACGCTCACTACTTCACGTGGTAATTTACCTGGTTTACGAACGGGTGCAAAACCAATTTCTAATGCATAGGCTACTGGGCAGCCGATAATAAAGCCACGTGCTTCTGGCCCTACAATAATTTCTGCACCTAGCTCTTTTGCATATGTAACAATTTGATCTGTTGCATATTTATAGGCTTGGCCATTATCCATAATTGTTGTAATATCCTTGAAACTAATTCCTTCTTTCGGCCAATTTTCCACCGTTGTTACGTACTGCTTTAAATCCATTACTTACTCCTCCTTAGGAATCCACTTGCGTCATTTGACTATCTAACCATTGCTTCAGCTCACTATAAGTAGCGTATAGTAGCTTTTGCTCTAGCTGTATTTGTGCTGAACGTACTTTGTAGACATGCGCTGTTTCCAATGCTTGCTTTGGCGCATCTTCAACAACTGTTGTCAGACCATTCTCTATTGTAACAAATCCTAACTCAAAAAACACCTTTGTCATAAAATTAATTACATCGACATTGAGCCCAATATGCTTCACTAGTGGTTCAATATGTTGTTGCAATGAAAAACCTGGACGCTTCTTTAAAAAGCTATAGTACCAACTGAAATGCTGACGTGTTGGCATACCGCTAAAATAATGCGAAGTCGCGGTATAAAAATGCGCATAAATACGCTGTGGCTGTAGCGCTTGTAATAGCTTCGTAAAGCTTTCTTCGCTAGGAGGCAAATCGAGCACAGCTACATATGATTTTTGTTCTCTTTCTACATGCTCAGCAAGCGTCACTGACACTTGCAATTGCTGTTCAAAATAAGGTACGAGTTGGTCATCAAAAACAACAAATAACGTTTCTTCTTGTGGAATATTCGATATTTGCTTTTTCCCGCGCAAATCGAATAATTGCCATTCCTTTGATTGCACATCTTGTACCATAAATTGTGGCTTTTTACGGTTTTGCCATTCATTAATTTGTAAATCGCCAACGAAGGATAAAGCAACTCCATAAGATATTTCATTAAATAAATAACCTTTATTAAAGCCAACCGCATCAATTGTACAATAGCCATCATCCAATTCTAATTTTAAATGATTTTCACCTGCACCAATTTTACGCATCGCACTCACTTTCACTTGCTCTAAGGCAAAAACAGGCTTTGGAAAGTCCGTGCCAAACGGGCCAAGCTGCTGAATTTCTTCAATCGCTTCAACTGTAACCTCGCTTAGCTCAACAGGTACATCAATCGTTAGCTGTGGAATTAATTGCTCAACCGTTAAACAGCCTCGTGCCTGCTCATTTAAACGCTCCTGCAATAACTCTACATGTTCCATTGCTAACGTCATCCCCGCTGCCATTGGATGCCCACCAAAATGCGGTAATATATCGCGATTTTTCGCAAGTTCATTGAACAAATGGAAACCATCGATACTCCGGGCTGAGCCTTTTGCTGTTCCCTTCTCTGTATCAAGTGATAAAACAATCGTTGGTCGATAATATTTTTCAACAAGTCTTGAAGCAACAATACCTACAACGCCAGGATTCCAGCCTTCTTGTGCAACGACTAAAACATGCGCATCTTTTAGCTTATTATCCGCCTCAATCATTGCTTCCGCCTCTTCTGTAATGGTTGACACAATCTGTTTTCGTTCCGTATTTTTTGCATTGAGCAGCTCGGCTAATTCCTTTGCTGTCTCATAATCCTCGCTCATCATAAAATGCACACCTGGCATCGCATCACCAAGTCGTCCAATGGCATTGAGACGTGGACCGAAATAGAAGCCAATTGTTTCCTCATTAATTTCTGACTGTGTTGCACTCGCTACTTTACAAAAAGCTTGTACCCACGGGCTTTGTGATTGGCGTAAATACTTTATGCCTTGCTGAACAATATAGCGATTTTCATCTACCAAAGGAACTAAATCTGCAATTGTCCCTATTGCTACAAGCTCGTATAAATGCGTTGGCACTTCACCGTATAACGCATGCGCTACTTTAAATGCAACGCCAACACCCGCAAGCTCAGCACAAGGATAATGTCCCTCTGGCACGCGTGGATGGATAATAATATCAGCAGGTGGCAATGTTTCCCCTGCCTCATGGTGATCTGTTACAATCACATCCATACCAAGCTCCTTCGCTACACGTATCGGTTCAATGCCACTGATTCCGTTATCAACCGTGATAATTAATTGAACACCCCTAGCATGCGCTTCACGGAATAACTGCTCATTTGGACCGTAGCCATGCGTAAAGCGATTTGGTATAACGAAATCGACATCTGCTCCTAAGTCGAGTAACGTATGTAGCATGACAGTTGTACTTGTAATACCATCCGCGTCATAATCACCAAATATTAACACTTTTTCTCCCGCTTCAAGCGCTTGCTGGATACGCGCAACGGCTTTGTCCATATTATGTAATAAAAATGGATCATGCAATGCATTTTCATCTATTGTTAGAATTTTTTGTGCTTGCTCTACTGTTTGACAGCCACGTGCCACTAAAATTTTTGCAGCGATAGGTGAAAGCTTTAATTGCTCCTGCAAATGCTGTACATGTTGCTCATTTGGACGCTGTATTACCCACTTTTTATTTAAACTAACCATTTCTATTCACTTCCTTTAACGTACTCATTATAACAGTAATACAGAATAAAGGACCATCTGAAAAGCTAAATACTTTTCAGATGATCCCTCTATTGTCGTTCTTCTACTTGTATAATTTCTTGCTCCTTGTTTGGTAACTGTGTTTGTTGTTGTATTTTTACGTTTAAATCTTGCTCCAAGCGATTAATTTGGTAGTCTCTTTGCTGTAAATCTTGCTCCAATCGCTCCATTTGGTGATCTCGTTGCTCTAAGTCTTTTGTTAAATGTTTAATTTGGCGTGTTTTGCTAAATAAATTAAAAAAGACGAACGATGCAGAGATGACAGCACCAATCAAGGCTGAGCCTAAAATGACAAGAATCAGTGGCCAATGTGCCTCACCAAAAATATAATTGACAGGTACTTGGTCAACATTGACAACCGCAAAAACTGCGATAATAATTGCAAAAACTAAGCCGATTAATAATGTCCATTGTGTTTTCATCAATAAATGCCTCCTCTATACCCTCTATTTTATCCTGTATTTGGTTGTACGTAAATCAAATTCAGCGTGTTGGCATATTCTTGGGTTTGGTAAATGGACATCTAACAAAGTGTCTAAAAGGTGCATGAAGCCCCCTTTTAGACACTTTTTAGTTTGTATTTCATTTAAATAGAGATCATCAACCGAAATGATTCAGCCAATCTATTCTTTCACTAACCTATAATCTCTTGCTAGTTCTTCATTCATGACAATTACATGACTTCCCCAAATTTTACGGTGGTATAGTAAGCTTTTAGAAAATGCATCTTGCAAGGGTTGTAACCATTCAATTTGATGCCCTTTTATAATTAAAATAAATTTAAACGTAGCTTCTTGCTTATTCATCTCTAAAAAATTGATAGGGATTGCCTCATCATGGTATCTGCGTAAAATAGCCGTTAAAAACATATTGAAAGCATGAACAAATTTATCCGATACGTCCTGTATAAATGTATCAAATTTTTCTTGATTGTCCTTTGTGGGCTGTGGTGAACTTGACTTCGCTTCAATAAAAACAAATTCCTGTTCCTTTAACGAAACAACAAATTCAACCGATTTAATGCCCTTACCAATTTCAGTATGCAGTCGAGAATTTTCAATAGAAAAAATTTGATTTTCTTCAAACTCAAATAGCATATCCGATTCGCTGACTTGTATCATGCTTCCATCTCCATCTTGACTTCATCTTTATAGAGTTGAATAAATGTATCTCTAATTGTATTTCTCTCTAAATTTTTAAATTTTTCACTACTTTCACATTTCACACCACGCTCTGTTTTATAGAGTGAATGAAATTTGACTGTGCCTTCAGTGCGTGCTTTGATATCGAAGTATTTACATAATGTATAATCATGTGTGGAGATAAAGATTTGTACGCCCCCGTTTTGCAATTCTAATAGCATATCTACAAGCAATGGAATATGAACCGGATTAATATTCGCTTCAGGCTCGTCCCAAAATAAAATAGAGCCTTTTTCGAGAGTTCCATTCTTTATTAATTGCCAAAGCAAAGCAATTTTTCGAATCCCCTCAGCCACCAAATTAAACTCTACTTTCGATTGACCATATTTTAAATAAAACTTATCTTTTGGCACATCAAAGAAAACTTTTCCTTCGATAATTTTTTCAAGTCTTTCAAGTTGTTGCTTTTTACTCTGTGCATTGCGTCCAGCCGAAATATCCACTTTTGCAGAATGAATAATATCGATATACGTATCATCGAAATCCACATTATTTTTTTCATTTGCCGAAATAATATTATACGAATTCGATAAAATTTCTTTTGCGGGAATAAAGGTACTCTCGATGTTACTTAATATCTTTTCCCAACTTTCCTCATGCTTCACTTCTGCATCCCATTTCATTGTTTTCGTACTGAAGTTTATCGATAAAGTTTTGACTGTTCCCTCTTTTTTTGCTCGAATTTTGACGCTTGAGCTAGTTGTTCCCTGTCGTCTATGAACAAGCCTGCCAATTTTAAATTCATCTGGTCTAAATGTATTCACAATTTTTTGTGAAAATGAAATTCTTGGATCCGCTGCCTTACACGCTGAATAGATTAGCTTCATTAAATGTGTCTTTCCTGTACCATTATCACCGATAAATAGATTAATTCCTTCACAAAATTCAAGATTTAACTGCTCAAAAACAGTAAAATTACTTAAATGAATATTTTGAATCGTCATATGCACAGCCCCTTTCATGCAATCACTTGCTATAGCAAAAATACCAAACCTCTTATTTATCAAGAAGTTTGACCTTCATCAAAACTACCTTTTTAGAAACGCTACATGAAATTTTATCGACCATTACTGATAGAGATGTCACTGTTGCATTAATAATAGATGATTTCTCTGTACCATTAGCTCAATTTTAATTCTAGTTAAAGAACGTTTTTATAGTATATACATTAGTCATTCACGTTCCATTAAAATATTATACCATTATCAACTTTTAACTTACAAAATATGAAACCTTTCTATATCTATATTATTTACAATTTAAGATGAAATCAATTATGTCTCGGTGTAATTGATACATGGCATTAAAATAAGCTGTCAGGAAAATTCCCTGACAGCTCTATTTTACACAACTGGCTCGTCTGAACCCCATTGTTTTTTCTCTTTTTTCACGACAGCGCCACCTGTTTTGTCCATCTCACGTACTTTTAATGAGTACCAAATTTGCGCAGCGATACAAATTGACGAGTACATACCTGTTACAAGACCAATTAATAAGGCGATAGAGAAGTTTTGAATCGATGGTGCACCTAGGAAAATAAGTGCGACAACGACAATAATAACCGTTAATACTGTATTGACAGAACGTCCCATCGTTTGACGAAGTGATTTGTTCACAATATTCGCCAATTCTTCCTTCGTTGCAATTTTTCCTGCATGCTCCACATTTTCACGAATACGGTCAAATGTAACAATCGTATCGTTAATCGAGTAACCAACAATCGTTAAAACAGCCGCAACAAATGTAATTTCAACTTCTAATCGCAGCAAGCTGAAAATCGCGACAATAAAGAATACGTCATGCGCTAATGACACGATTGTACCAATCCCCATGCGCCATTCAAAGCGAATCGCTACATAGATGATGATACCAATTGCCGAGATGACTAAAGCCTTAAGGGCATTTTTCACTAGCTCTTCCCCGACAGTTGATGATACTGCGCTAACGCTTGGTTCATGATTGAACTCAGCCTGTACTTTCGCTTTAAAATCTAAAATTTCCTGCTGAGAAAATTCCGTTTTATAACGCGCAACAGCAATGTTTTGCGCATCACCAGAAATGACAACATCCTCACCTGGGAAGCCGATGCTATCTAAATAGTCAACCATTTCCTCCTGCGTCACGGTGCGATCTGCTTCAAATTCAACACGCGTACCACTTGAGAAATCGATTCCTAAATTCAAACGGAAAATACCAATAATCGCTACTCCGACAACTAAAATTAACATCGAAAAGGCATAAAATTTGCGACGATGACCTACAAAATCTAATCGGTCAAATTTCGTTGTTAAATCAAGCGCTCTTAAGCCATCCTCTAATTTATGCTGCTTTGATTTTGCAATCCCATACCAAGCAGAGTTATCGAAGTAGCCGCTGTTGACAAGCAAGCCTAATAGCATACGAGAGCCCCAAACAGCCGTCACAAAGCTTAGTAAAATCGTAATAATTAATGTTGTTGCAAACCCTTTTACAGAGCTTGTCCCAAAATAGAATAAAACAATTGCCACAAGCAATGTCGTTAACTGCGCATCAACAATCGCAGATAACGATTGCTTAGAGCCTAGTCTAAATGCATCTTTAATATCATGACCAACACGTAATTCCTCACGAATACGTTCAGCCGTTAAAATATTCGCATCGACCGCCATCCCGATACCGAGAACGACCGCTGCAATCCCTGGTAATGTTAAAACTGCATTAATACCGTTAAAGACAACAAGCACAAGATACGTAAACACCGTTAATGTAATAATGGCAATAATCCCTGGTAAACGGTAGTACAATAGCATAAATACGAAAATTAATAGTACCCCAACGACACCAGCAAATACAGTGCTTGTTAACGCTTTTTCACCGAATTGTGCACCGACTGAAGTCGAGTAAATCTCTGTTAATTTAACAGGTAATGAACCTGAATTTAAAATAGATGCAAGGTTTTTTGTTTCCTCCGTTGTGAAATTCCCTTGAATCATCACGTTTGTTGTATTTAATACTTCGCTTACAGTTGCTGCAGACGCAAATTTTGGTTCTTCCTTCACTGCTTCAGCCGCATAAGAGTCTACACCCTCTTCAAAGTCTAACCAAACAACAAGAAGGTTTTTCCCTGGTCCTTTGGCAATGACTTGGCGTGTTGCCTCAGCAAATTTTGCTGCATCTTTCAATGTTAATGTTACAATTGGCTGATTCGTATCATTGAATGTACCAACTGCACCGCCCTCTTTTAAATCCATTCCATCTAACAAAATATTGTCATCTACGTCACGGAATGTTAAATTCGCTGTACTTGATAAAAGCTCACGCGCAGATGATTGATCATCTAAGCCAGCTAGCTGTACACGAATGCGATTTTCTCCTTCAATAGAGATGGACGGTTCACTTACACCAAATGCGTTCACGCGTCGGTTTAACGCCGCGTTTGTATCTGATAAAACACTTGGTGTGACCTTCGAGCCGTCTAGCGTTTCAACTTCATATAATACTTCAAAACCACCTTGTAAATCCAAGCCAAGTTTTACTTTATCTAAAACTCCTTGAACCGTCGTACCCATACCTGTAAATAGCAATAACACAATCAGCGTAAAGGTAATAACACGGTTAACTAATTTCATTGTAAATCCTCCTCTAACTTGTCGCACGAATTTGTGCATGAGAAAAAGCGCCTATGCGCCATGTTCTCCGTTCACTTATGTAGCGGCCACCTGTTCAGCAGCCAACAAACTTCCTTCTAAAAAACGAATACACACAATATGCTTATTATGAAACACGATTGGCTAGCTGTCAAATATTGAATAGAGCTTTTCTTCGCAATTCAGTAAATGCTTTTATAGCAAAAGTGGAGCGATCGATATTTTTACTTGAAAACGAAGCAACTGTAAGTACAAATATTTAACTTGGCGTGCAACTATTCATATATCAGCATTTCCAGAGTTAAATAGCACTGCTGCTAACTCACTTTGTAAGTCTAATGCTTGATGTGAGACGAAGCGGTGATAATTTAATACTTCTGACGCTGTTAGGTCAAAAATAGTTGCCACTATTTCAGAAATTGACAAGCTTGCAATTTCTTTTTTACGCCATTTTCGATCAATGCAATAATTCCAAAGCTCCTCCTCTGTTAGTGATTGGTATTGAAGAAAATGAAATTCTTCTAGCTTGCTTTGAAGTACAACGTCCACATGGTCAAAAAGCTCTTTATAACGAATCGTCATAATCTGCCCACCTCGTTTTTAAAGTTGTAATCACTACTAGTCATGCATACAAATAGTGTATATCAAAAAAGATATGTTGAGAAGGGATGGCGCTCATGGCATCATTTATAAAAGGTACAATATTTTTAATATTTGTCATTTTTTTATCAAAATGCTTCGGCTTTATTTATCGCATGCAATTTATGCGCATTGCTGGTGAAGAAGCAGTCGGTATTTATATGACGGCTTATCCAACATTTATTTTTTTTATTGCGATTGCACAGCTCGGTTTACCCATCGCTGTTGCTAAGCTGACGGCAGAACTTCGTGCAAAAAAACGCAATGCCGATGTACAAGCGGTCATGACAAAGGCCATTATTATTTCTACTGTTGCCATTTTCTTATTATTACCACCACTTTATTTTGCCTTGCCATGGCTCGCTCGCACATTGCTACAAAACGAGGCCATTGCACTCACATTAAAGGTATCGCTGTTCACTGTACCAATCGTTGTTTATGCAAGCTTAATCAAAGCTTATTTGCAAGGTTTAGCAAAAATCACGCCTACTGCTTGGGCCCAATTGCTGGAGCAGGTTTTACGTATTGCACTCGTCATGCTACTTTTGCCGTATTTCGTCAATATTGATGCGAGTATGACTGCCGCTGGTGCAATGCTTATTACATTGCTTGGTGAAATTTTCTCCTTATTATTTTTAGCATTCCATTATGCGAAGGAAAAATATAGCCAAAAATCAGCGAGTTACCCTGCTGCACCGTTATTTCGCATTGCACTGCCTTCTGCTGGCAGTAAAATGTTCGGTACATTTACATGGTTTTTAGAGCCAATTATTTTTTTAAAGGCATTGACGGTTTCAGGTCTTGCAGCATCAGCAGCGACCACTTTATATGGCGTTATTTCGGGTGTGCATATCCCGCTATTATTATTCCCTTCATTCATACCGAATGCTTTAGCCATTGTGCTGATTCCAGCGGTTAGCGATGCCGTTGCACGTAACAATACAGCCGTGTTAACGGAGCGTGTTGCTGTATCGTTACGCCTGTCATCTATTATCGGTTGCTTTGCTGCTACTTATTTTTTTATTTATGGGGATGAGCTTGCCATGAAGCTCTTTCATTTAGAAGAAAATCGGGGTTTTATGAAAATATTGGCACCAATTTTTTATTTTTATTACGTACAAAGCCCCTTGCATTCGATTTTACAAGCCGTGGATGAGGCGCGCGCAGCCATGATGAACTCGGTATATGGTGGTTTAGCAAAGCTCTTTATTTTATTTGCCCTCGCTTCGCAGCCATTTATTCAAGAAAAAGGTGCAATCATTGCGATTGGCTTTGGTGTACTCATTACATCATTTTTACATATCGCAACATTGCGTCAGCATCCGCGCATCGGTGTCGGCTATCAAATTTTCGTCATACCTTATATGACGTTTATTACCGTTTGCATTGTTCACTATTTCGTTCATTTTACAGGGCATTTTTGGATTGATAGTGCCATTACATTGGCACTGATTACACTATTACTTATATGCACTAAACAAATTCGTTGGCAAGATTTACGTTATTTACGGGCTATTTTTTCGAGACTTTAGTTGCACATATAATTTGCCATCTTCATAGCAAGCATAAAAAACACGTTTCACCGAATAGATTCCTTGTGCACGCAGCTCATCTTCTAACCACTCTTCTGTTTTGCCAATTAAACGTAGATGCTTCAAATCTAAATAACCATCGACAATAATAGGTAAAACAAACGCAGGACCATCTTTCAGATAAATCGATAGCTTACCGGATTGCTCTAAAAAGGCAAAGGAAATCGTTTGTACAGAACTGACACCTTGCTCGCGCATTTGTTGAAATAAATCATCTAAATTATAACGTTGCTTGACCATGGCATTTTCCAAAATAACGCCATCGCGTACAACAATAGTAGGGTCTCCATCAATTACATCGCGCAAGCGTTTATTTTTCAAAATAAAAATGGCGTTAATATATTGTATAGAAAAAAGGAGCAATATCGGCAAAATCGATTTAAAAAATGGCTTGTCAACATCTTCAAGCGCTAAAGCAGCCACTTCAGCAATTAATACATATACAGCTACATCTAAAATGCTCAGCTCACCTAATTCACGCTTGCCCATTACACGAAATACGAAAAGTACAAGGAAATAAACAAACAATGTCCTCACGATAATCATCAAATATTCATGCATACGAAAGAACCTCTTTTTGTTCATTGTAAACAAAAAGAGGTTTTTATATACGAGATTTTAATGAATCATTGTCTAGGCCAAGGATAATGATTCGCTCAATCAAACAAAAAAGCCGCTAGGAAAGTAGCATCTTTCTACTTCCCTAACAGCTTGTAGCCAATTAATCTACTAAAACTCGACCAATCGCTTGTCTTTCAAATTTCACGCGTACATTATCACCGATAATTACATATATAAACGCATCTTCGATTGCATCTACTTCACCATGTAAACCGCCAATCGTCACGACACGGTCACCGCGCTTAATATTATTTTGCATTTCCGCTGTTGCTTTTTGTCTTTTTTGTGCTGGACGGATTAAAATAAACCACATTGCAACGAACATGATAATAATCGGTAAAAAAGAATAAAGTGATTCCATTCTGCTTGTCCCCCTTTCAAAATCTCACTTCTTAAGTATAGTATAAATGACTATCAAAAAGCGATTAGAAATTATTCATTTTCTTAAATTTTCGTTATTTTTCTAGTTTAACGACAAATTTGCTTAGAAGTTTTTGGCATCAGGCAAATTATAGCCGTATTTTTCGAAAAACTCCTCTTTAAAATCACCTAAGCGATCTTCGCGAATCGCTTGGCGGACATTTTCCATTAATTTAATTAAGAAGCGCAAATTATGGTACGACGTTAAACGCAGACCAAATGTTTCTTCTGTACGCAATAAATGACGCACATAAGCACGCGTATAATTTTTACATGTGTAGCAATCACAGTTTTCATCGATTGGTCGGAAATCGCGTGCAAATTTGGCATTTTTAATGACCATGCGCCCTTCTGATGTCATTAATGTACCGTTGCGTGCAATACGTGTTGGCAGTACACAGTCAAACATATCAATACCGCGAATCGCTCCATCGATTAGTGAGTCTGGTGAACCTACGCCCATTAAATAGCGTGGCTTATTTTCAGGCATTAATGGTGCAGTAAAATCTAACACGCGGTTCATGACATCTTTCGGTTCTCCTACAGATAAACCACCAATTGCATAGCCTGGGAAGTCTAATTCCACTAACGCCTCCGCAGAGCGACGGCGCAATTCCTCATATTCCCCACCTTGAATAATGCCGAACAAGCCTTGCTCCTCTGGACGCCCATGTGCCTCCTTACAACGCTTTGCCCAGCGTGTTGTACGGTCAACCGACTTTAACATATAGTCATATGTCGCTGGATATGGTGGACATTCATCGAAAGCCATCATAATATCTGAGCCTAAATCATTTTGAATCTCCATCGCCTTTTCAGGGCTTAAAAATAGCTTATCTCCGTTTAAATGATTGCGGAAATATACGCCCTCTTCTTCAATTTTGCGGAATTTGCTTAAAGAGAATACTTGGAAGCCGCCTGAATCCGTTAAAATTGGACGATCCCAATTCATAAATTTATGCAAGCCACCCGCTTCCTTCACAATATCATTGCCTGGACGCAGCCATAAATGATACGTATTTGATAAGATGATACCCGCATTCATTTCCTTTAGCTCTTCTGGCGACATCGCCTTTACCGTTGCTTGCGTACCAACAGGCATAAATGTCGGTGTTTCAAACGAGCCATGCGGCGTATGCACGATACCTAAGCGTGCACCTGTTTGTTTACATGTTTTAATTAGTTCGTAGCGTATAGCTGGTTGTGTCATTTAAAAATCCCTCTCATTTTCTAAAGGTAAAAACAGTACCTCGGATTTATCTATGTGACCATGCACACAAAAACTTATTTTATAATGCTATCCTAGAAATAGCAATTTATTTTGCTGGACGAATAAACATCGCATCACCGAAGCTAAAGAAACGATATTGTTCAGCTACCGCCTCTTTATAGGCATGTAAAATTGTCTCTTTACTTGCTAAAGCACTGACAAGCATAACAAGCGTTGATTTCGGTAAATGGAAATTTGTAATAAGTCCGTCTACTGCTTTAAAGTCGTAGCCTGGATAGATGAAGATGGCTGTCCAGCCTTGCTCCGCAACAATTTTCCCGTCATGTTTCGAAGCGACCGTTTCTAAAGTACGTGTCGATGTCGTCCCTACCGCAATGACATTTCCGCCATTGGCCTTTGTGCGGTTAATGACTGTAGCCGTTTCCTCCGATACGCTATAAAACTCCGAATGCATATCGTGCTCCTCAATCGAATCAACACTTACAGGACGGAATGTACCTAAGCCGACATGCAATGTCACGAAGGCAATTTCTACCCCTTTTGCGCGTATTGCCTCTAACAAAGGCTCTGTAAAATGCAAGCCTGCTGTTGGTGCAGCTGCTGAACCGCGCTCCTTTGCATAAACCGTCTGATAGCGCTCCTGATCATCTAGCTTTTCACGAATATAGGGCGGTAAAGGCATTTCCCCTAAACGTTCTAAAATCTCATAAAAAATGCCTTCATATTGGAATTTGAAAATGCGCCCACCATGGTCAAGTTCGCCAACGCATTGCGCGCGCAGCAAACCTTCGCCGAATGTAACCATCGTACCTATTTTCACACGCTTTGCAGGCTTCACTAATGTTTCCCATTCATCGTCATTTGTTTGCTTTAACAATAGCAATTCGATATTCGCACCTGTCTCCTCTTTCACGCCCATTAAGCGAGCAGGCAATACACGCGTGTCATTTAACACAAGGCAGTCGCCTGCATGCAGTTCCTCTAAAATATGCGCAAATTGGTGGTGCTCAAGTGTTTGTTCATTTGGATTGACAACTAATAAACGGCTTGCTGTGCGGTCTAATAGTGGTGTTTGTGCAATTAACTCTTCTGGTAAATCAAAATCAAAATCTTCTACTTTCATAAAAAACGTCCTTTTATTTAAGTTTGTTGTGGCGTGATGCCGAAATGCTCGTATGCGAGTGCTGTGGCAATACGTCCCCTCGGTGTTCTCTGCACGAAGCCGATTTGCAATAAATAGGGCTCATACACATCCTCAATTGTTACGCGCTCCTCGCCAATCGATGCTGCCAGCGTGTCTAAGCCTACTGGACCTCCACGGAAACGTTCAAGCATTGCCATTAATAATTTATGATCAATATGGTCTAAACCAAGTGGATCAACTTGTAGTAGCTCAAGCGCCTGCTGAGCAAGCGGTAATGAAATTTGTCCATCGCCTATGACTTGTGCGTAGTCACGAACACGTTTTAATAAGCGATTCGCAATACGCGGTGTTCCCCTTGAACGGCGGGCGATTTCATATGCTGCCGTTTCATCCATTTCTACACCGAAAAGATGCCCACTGCGTATGACGATTTGTGCTAAAGCTTCCTCATCATAAAATTCAAGGCGCAATAAAACACCGAAGCGATCGCGTAACGGTGCAGATAACGCCCCAGCACGTGTTGTGGCACCAACTAGTGTAAACGGTGGCAAGTCCAAACGAATAGAGCGCGCCTCTGGACCCTTGCCAACCACAATATCCAAACAAAAATCCTCCATTGCAGGATAAAGCACTTCCTCAATCGCGCGTGGTAAACGGTGAATCTCGTCAATAAATAAGACATCCCCCGGCTCTAAGCTGCTAACAATTGCTGCTAAATCACCTGGTCGTTCAATCGCTGGCCCACTCGTCATCCGAACTTGTACACCCATTTCATTAGCAATGACAGTCGCCAGCGTTGTTTTTCCGAGCCCTGGTGGACCGTATAGTAACACATGGTCTAAACATTCTTGACGCTGCTTTGCTGCTTCGATGAAAATTTTTAAGTTATCCTTTACTTGATGCTGTCCAATATATTGCGCAAGCGACTGCGGGCGTAAAGAATACTCGAGCTGTTCCTCTGCCGCATTCGCTTCGCTCGAAATCACTCGATCTGTCATTCCTTATTCCTCCTATTTTAATTTCAATAGTAGCTGTAACGCTTGCTTCATATAAGCATCTGTTGTCGTTAACGCTTCGTTTTCTTCAAGCTGTGGCTGCACCTTTGCTAGCTCACGCTCCGCATAGCCAAGTGCCATTAATGCTAATAGTGCCTCTTCTAGCTCATGCTTATACGGATTCGCGCCGAATAATGGAAGTTCCTCCTCCGTGCTCGGCAACTCTACATGATCTAACAGCGTTCCAAGCTTGCCTTTTAAATCTAAAATCATTTGACGCGCTGTTTTCTTGCCGACACCTGGAAATTTAATTAAAAAAGATTCGTCTTCCATTTCAATTGCTTGAATGACTTGCACTGGATTCCCGGTCGCTAAAATCGCTAATGCACCCTTTGGTCCAATACCTGAAACTTGAATTAATTTGCGGAATAACTCACGCTGATCTAAGCTCGTAAATCCATACAGATATTGTGCATCCTCACGCACATGCATATGTAAAAAAACCTGCTGCTCTACAGCTGTTTTCTGAAAGGCAAATGGATTCGGTGTAAACAATCGCCAGCCTATGCCTTGTTGCTCTAAAACGACATATTCAGGTGTAATACGCGTCACCTGTCCTTTTAAATAATCATACATCTTTCATCCCTCACAATCCTGCATTCATTATAGCATAAAGGAAGGTAAGGAGCGTCTGAAAAGTCATTTTCAGCCCCAAGAGTAGCACTAGAAAATAAGGTAGTTTGAATTGCCACGAGAGATTTATTACACCTTGGTGCAATTGCGTCTGGACACCCGCTGAAATGATTCTCAACTTGTCTACCTATAGAGGTGGGAGCCTCCTGTACCTGTCGCTACGCTTTCAGTATAAAAAACATTGCTGAGAGAAGCCGAAATCAATATTATCAAACACGCAAAAGAATACGAGCATTTTGCTAAACAGTCTACACTCCAAAAATAGCACAAGCTGTATGAAAAGCTTTGCACAAGCATGCTTTTCATACAGCTTTCTAATAATGCTCAATTTGTTTAATTAGCTTTGGCCAATGCTGCAACGCCTTTTTCGTAAAGGGAATTAAATAATCAAGAAAAGGCTCGCGCTCCTTCGTATCCAACTGTAAAATATAAAGCCATTCCCGTAGCAATTCATTTGGATAATATATATAGGAAAGCTGTGGTTTGCAAATCTTCGTATAAGGATGCTCTTCTAAAAGTAATGCTAAATCATAATCAACATTCGGTAAAGCTCGATGCAACCATAAAATCATTTCATCAATCGGTGAGCCAAGCACAGCTAAGTCGAAATCAATTAAGACCATTCCTTTATCTGTGCTCAAAAAATTGTGATGCACAACATCACCATGCAGCAGTGTTGTTTCTGTAATTTGTATAGGAGCTGCTGGCATATTACGCAAACCTTTATAGGCTGTCTGAACAATTGTCTCGTAATCTTTGTTTAAATAAGAAGAAAGCTCTTTTTCATTCAATAAAAAGCGTTCAAATCTAGCTCGCCATTTCCGTTGTAGCTGCTGGCGTGGGAGTGGCTCAGTGTGCCACTCAATGTTAGCCTTCGTTTCATGAAGTGCCTGCAAACAATCAACTGCCGCTAGCCGTTCTTCCTTTTGATCAAAGCGTGCGCTACGCCCTTCATGCCATTTTTGAATGACGAGCCCATCATTGTTGTTAGCAATCGGAATATGATAAGGAAAATCAATTTTGGCTAGCTTTCGATGAATGTTTTTAACCTTTTTTTCAATTGTTATATCATCATATTTCTTAACAAAAAATGCACCTGCTGCTGTTTGCCATTTCCAGCAATTATGCTTAATATACATATTAATATTGCCATGGTGGGCAAGGCATTGGCTGGCACGGTAAAGGCATCATTTGTGGACATGGTGCATATGGGTAAGGCTGATTCATTGCTTCATTGACATTTTCCGTACACATTTCATTTTCCATCATCGGTGAAGCTTGTTGTTCCATTTCCGCAAACTGTGGCATTTGTTGATATGGCGACATTTGTGGATACATCATCATATCGTACGGCATTGGCATCGGCATCGGACAACAGCACATCATCGGCATTGGTGGCATACACATTGGTGGCATTGGTTGACATGGCATTGGTGGCGGGAACATCGGTTGCTGCATGTGTGGTGGTGGGAATTCTGGCATCGGCATCATCGGTGGCTGCACTTGTGGTGGCTGTTGCACCTCTGGCAATGGCATGATTGGTTGTTGCACTTGCGGTGGCTGTTGGATTTCTGGTAATGGCACGATTGGTTGCTGTGGTAATGGCATCATAGGCGGCTGCATTTGTGGTGGTGGCATCATCGGCTGCATTTGCATCATATCGATATGCCAAGGCATGTATAAATTAAACTCAGGCCATACAGGCTGTTGCGGCTGCCAGTGTGGCTGTGGTGCTATCGGTTGCTCGATTTTTGGTGGTTGTGGTGGTGGCACGGGTGGCGGTACCATCTTCCGCGGGCTTTCTACCTTTTCCTTTACATGTTCTTTTGGACTTTCCTTTCCATGATGACCGTCTGGTAAATAAATTTCCATTCCTGGTACAATGTAATCGGGATTGGCTAAATGTGCATTTAAACGCTTCAGCTCATCAAAGCCGATACTGTATTGCTTGGCAATTTTCCAAAGTGTATCGCCTTTTTGGACAATATGAACTCGCATGGGCATCCTCCTTTTCTCGCTTTATCATATGTGGAAATTAAAAAATGGACACAAATCTTTTAGGCGCATATAGAGGCTCTCATGTTACACTATGTTTGGACAAATTATTGATATACATAATAGAAAAAAATACTATCCGTTCATACGGAATCAAATGTTTAGAGGTGGTAGCATGAAAAAAATGTTAGGTGAAGAACGCCGCTATGAGCTGTTGTCGTTATTAAAAACAGCAGGTAAAGCCATTACAGGCACTGAATTAGCGAAGCATGCCAATGTGTCACGTCAAGTGATTGTCAATGATATGAATTTATTAAAAGCACGCAACGAACCCATTATTTCAACAAGTCAAGGTTATTTATATATGCCTTTGGAAAAAGCAGCTTATGTAGAGCGTAAAATTGTTTGTACACATAGTGCCGAAAATGCATTAGATGAGATGTTTACAATTGTCGATTGCGGTGTAACGATTAAAAACGTCATTGTGGAACATGCCATATACGGTGAAATTACTGCTTCCATTATGGTGTCAAATCGCCCAGAAGTAGAGGCTTTCGTCAAGCGTGTAGAGGAAACAAAAGCCAATTACTTATCCGTCTTAACAGATGGAACACATATGCATATGATTAGCGCCCCCTCTGAAGGCTTGCTTGATTTAGCTGAAGAACGCTTGCGCGAAAAAGGCTATTTAGTAGAAAATTAAAAGGCTGTGTGAAAAGTGGCGCGTTAGCTTACTTTCCACACAGCTTTTATTGCTTTTAAGTAATCGAAAACGTTTTCTCCCCAATATTGTGTTTTAAAAGTACTTTAGGCTTTCTGAACACTTTTGATGAAATTTACTCCAAAATCTCCCTCTGTCTATATTTTTTTGAAACGCATTCCACCTTTAGGTCGTCTTAGGGGCAAAGAAAGGATGTGAGATGATGACACACATAGAAAATATTTCATTAGATGCTACATTTGATACACCCGAAGCATGGCTCGATAACTTGATGGATACATATGGACTTGCATTAACAAAGCTAGCCTATAGCTATGTACAAGACTGGGGTAAGGCACAAGAAATCGTACAAGATGTATTCCTCACTTGCTACGAACAATACAATAAAAGGCACACGATTCAATCATACAAAGCATGGATTTATCGCATTACAATTAACCGCGCAAAGGATTATTATCGAACAGCTTGGTTTAAACGCATTATCGTTAAAAATAGCGGCTTTGATCAACAGCTACCAACACAACCACCCGTTGAACAATTCCTAATTCAACAAGAATCAAACGCTGCCTTAGCATATGCGGTACTTACATTGCCTACAAAATATCGAGAGGTAATCTTACTTTATTATTATGAGGAACTATCGGTTTACGAAATTGCTACCATTTTACAATGTAATGACAATACGGTGAAAACGAGGCTAAAGCGAGCAAGAGATAAATTAAAAATTTTATTAGAAGGAAGGGATTAATATGGAAAAGCAATTAAAGGATTTATCGCATACGATGGATCAAAGTATCTTTCGTGATGCGCAGTTTACAGGAAAAGAACAATCAGCTATTCATGCAAAAACACAGCAGAAAAAACAAGCTCGTTGGATGCCGCGAATCGCCCTCTCTCTTGCTACATTCATTTTTCTATTGATTGGCACAATTTATTTACAAAATGAACGCTCTGCTAACTATCGCATTTCAGCAGGTGATTTGGAAGGGAATCACTTCCAAAGTGAAAAAGCTACAACACCTATTTTTACTTTTTACTTTTATGATAATGAGATGATCGTCATGCCTAACAGTTTTATTATTACGAACTCCGACAAAATGGATAAGTCAGGAACATCCAAAGATCTCCTCACTAGAACAACGTATCCAAATATCTCTGTTAAAACGGAAGGAACAACTTACACGGTTTATAGTAATAATGATTTTATTATAGCGTTGGAAAAAGTTGCACCTCGTATCGTTGTGGATCAAAATGGGAATCGCTATCATGCTGCTCTTTATTTAAGTAAAGAGTACGAACTACAGTTTGTTAATCAGTCATCTATCAATTTATCTAATTTGAAGTTGATAATTGGAAATGAAAGCTATACCGTACCAAAAAACAAAATATCAAAGGGGCATTCTCTTTCTTTCTATATCCCTCGTGATCATAGTACATTCCACCAAACAATCACGTTGGACATCACATTTGACTACAAAGATGAACAAGGGCATGTACAACAAGGCAAAACTATACAGCCATTCACTTTAGATAATTCTTACAGTGATTATTATACACTTGCAATTACTGGAGATTCTTACGACACACTGACACTTGAATTACAAGCTGTTGAGTAAAAAGCTAGATAGAAAATGGCGCACCTATCCATTCTCTATCCAGCCATTTTTTGTATTTTCATTTATCCTACATTTATTTCAAACAATGCATCGCATTCTTGGCTTCATCCCAAGAAATCACTTCTCCCTTGCCCTTCTTACAGAAAATACTTGCTGACGTATAAAGCGGATCAGCATTTTTATCATAGTTTTTCTGCGCGATGATTTCCTCTGCATTATGGCATACATCGTAAGCTGCAAATTGCAAGCTGAGTACACCTTTGCCATTCGTATAAGCAGCAAATGTTGTACTGTAGTTCATAAATGTGGCGACAGGTACCTTTCCAACTAGCAATACGGTCGTTTCCGTCATCACAGGTGGCTCAAACGTTCCTTGTGCCTGTTGTACATCAAACATCATTCGTCCTACAAAATCGCTTGCTGCCTTCATTTTAAAATAATAGTAAGGCTCTAATAAAATATTCTCAGCCTGCTCCAAGCCTTGGCGCAATGCACGAAAAGTCGCTTCTCGGAAATCGCCACCTGACGTATATTCTACATGTGCGCGCCCTGTGAGTAAGGTAAATTTCACATCTGTTAAGGCAGCACCTGTTAATAATCCATGATGCGCCCTTTCAAATAGATGCTGCTCAACTAAACGAATATGCCCAACAGAGAGATTGTCCGCATGACAAACACTTTGAAATTCAATGCCTGTACCACGTGCTGTTGGCTCCATCAATAAATGTACTTCGGCATAATGCTTTAACGGTTCAAAATGACCATAGCCTGTTACCGTTGTGGCAATCGTTTCTTTATAAATAATTTGTGGATTGGCAAACGTAATAGGGAGATTGAAGCGCTCCTTTGCGATTTCAACTAGCACCTCTAGCTGGATAACCCCCATTACATGCACCTGTATTTCTTGGAGCTCCTCCTGCCAAATCGCTCGCAGTGATGGCTCTTCCTCATTTAATAGACGAAATTGTTGCCATACTTCCTTCATATGCAAAGAGCCATCGTATACGACTTTCGCTTGCAATGTTGGGACTAATTCAAAGGTAGAGGTATTTTCTGTACGCCCTATCACATGTCCAATCGCCGCTTGACTCATACCCTTTACCGCAAAGATTTCCCCTGCTTCAATCATCGCTGTCGTTTCAAATTTTGCGCCATTATATTGGCGGATTTCAGTTATTTTTTCTGTCGTTCCTCCAAATATAAAGGCATCTCGCACTTGTAAACTCCCTTGTAGCGCCTTCATAAAAGTAAGCCGCTGTCCACTTGCATCATGTCGAATTTTAAATACTTCCTGCTTGAAAGGGTGCTGTTTGATCAAAGTTTGTTATAGTAAGCTTCGCAACTTGCTGGAAAAATGGCAATACCCCTTTATCTTTTAACGCTGCCCCCTTCATGCAAACGAAAAGCTTGCGTTGTGCAATTTGCTGTTGTAATTGCTCTATGACCATTTCGTTTGCTAGCTTTCCTTCTAAAAATAACTCAAGCAACTGTTCATCACGCTCTGCTAGCCATTCCTTGGCTGCTTCTTCACAGCAATCTTTTTCTATAAATAAAACTTCCTCCGATAATTCCTGACGCATCGCCGCAAGCACTTGCTGTGGATTCGCGCCCTCTCGATCAATTTTATTGATAAACAAAAATGTCGGCACATTGTATTTTTTGAGCAATTGCCAAACCGTTGCCGTATGTCCTTGAATACCTTCCACCGCGCTAACGATCACAATGGCATAATCCATAACACGAATGGCTCGCTCCATTTCAGGCGAAAAATCAATATGTCCAGGCGTATCAATTAATGTATATGTATCATCTCCATAATGAAAGCGCCCTTGCTCTGCAAAAATTGTAATGCCACGCGCCCTTTCTAATGAGTGAAAATCTAAATGTGCGTCTTGATTATCGACACGCCCTTTTTCCTTAATACTTTCCATATGATAAAGTAGTTGTTCAGAAAAAGTTGTTTTTCCTGCGTCTACATGTGCTAAAATTCCTATTGTTTTAAACATCATTTCACCTTTCTTCATGCTAATTCCAATCGACTTTGAACAATATTTTGTGTATAATAATAACAATTTCTTTGACACTTCAGTTAGGAGTACATTTTATGTCACTTTTATTGCTTGATATAAAAACGGTTATTATCTTGCTCGCCATTGGAAATATCTGTTTCTTCATACTTATTTCCGCATATAGCTACCAATATAAAAATCGTACTATTTGGACATTTGTTTTAGGGAAGCTCCTACAAATTATTGCATTTATTATTATGCTATTACGAGAAATATTGCCCTTTACGCTTTCTATTTTTTTGAGCAATACATTGCTATTAATCGGTACAATGATTGAATGCATTGCGCTATTAATACTACTAAAAAGCTTAACAGCTAACGTGCGAAAAGCCATAATTATTGTAACACTAATAGGTTTATTTAGCTTTTATTCAGCTATTTTGTTTTATAATTTTGAAAATGTGCGTATCGCCATTGTATCCATTACAATTATCCTACTTGTTGCATTTCCAGTTCGCGCATTTTATCGAAATTGTAAAACGTCTATTTTACAATGCATTATGCTTATTTTATACAGCGCTATCGCTCTGTCGCTTCTATTACGTACATATAATGCCCTAGTGATTTCAACAGATGTCACGCTTTTTGCCGAAAATGAATATCAAACACTTGCTTTTTTAACAAGATTTATCGAAATGCTAGTTGGCAGTATCGGTTTTATTTTACTTGTGAAGGAACAGACAGATGTCGAGCTAACACGTATGGCTATGATTGATGAATTAACGAATATTTATAATCGACGAGCCTTTATTCAACGCGCAGATACATTGATTGCTACAGAATTAAAGAAAAAAAGCCCACTATCCTTTATTATTTTCGATATAGACCGCTTTAAAGGGATTAACGATACATATGGACATGATGTCGGAGATTACATATTAAAAGAGATTGCGAAGGTAATTTCAAATGTACTGCCAAAAGGTGCTATTTTCGGTCGTTACGGTGGAGATGAATTTGTAGTTTTAGTACCGAATTGTAATAGCGCTAAGGCAATACAACTAGCGGAAACATTGCGAGTTACTGTTTTGCAACACCCTTTTCAGCATATTTCAACAGCCTGTACATTAAGCTTAGGCATTGCTACAACTGAGGCGACCTCGACAATCTCCCTAGATAGACTTTATACAAATGCAGATAAAGCTTTGTATCAGTCAAAGGAAAATGGACGCAATCAAGTGCATGCTATCCGCTTATAAAGTGAAACTATCAATCAGTGGGGAGTTTTCTCATCCCCCACGGATTGTTGATAAAGGCATACAGGCTAAGCATTTCACATCCTGCGAGCACGCTCAATGTAAAGGAGCTGTTAGAAAGTATGTGCTTTCCAACAGCTCCTTCTCCATTTGCTTCACTTGTTTAAAATAAACTAACATGACATTCTCCCTACACTAGAAGAAAATCAGCAATCTACTCCTCTACCCGTACTCGCCAACTATAAAAGGCAATTCCTTTATAATGCTCATCAAAGGTGATTTTGAATACATATGTGTATACGCCTGCTTCATTTGGTAATGTTAGCTCATTTCCTTGAAGTGTTGTTACAGGTACCAATGTTTCATCTACTATTTGAAAAGCTTCAATTGTCGTTGGATATGGCAGCTGCTCCTCTTCACTCAATGTTATATCCTCATTAGCCGATGCCATTATCGTTACCATTGTATTTGGTTGAAATTTAGGCTCTTGTTGATGACCAAAAATATCTCTACTTGGTAGTTCTTTTAATTCTGAAGAACATTGACTTAAATCAGCATTCCAACAATGCTGATTTAGCACAGTGTAACTTATCTCCTTTGTTAATTCTCCTTCCTGAAGATATATCTCTCTAGGCTTTTTATTATGCTCGTAAAAGGCATAAGGTTCCTTTTCTACTTCTTCTACCCTCTCTTGCTGACAGCCTATTAATACACAACAAGAAAATAAGATAAATAGCCACTTTTTCATTTCGTATCTCCCCACGTTTCTAAATCATATTAGCTCATATCACGCATGCGCTGCATACGTAGAAGTGTCACACTATACAGGAAAACAGCTAGCACTACAGTAATAGCGATACTTTGATACCAGCTTTCACCAACTTGTTGGATTGACATCCCCGCAAAAACATATAAAAATGGATTGAACCATTGCTGTGTAAATGGCAGGGCTTGTAACCCAAAAAACCCAATCATTAAAATACCTGCTGTAACGAGCAATGTCACAATGGCATTTTTAATGAACAAACTGCTTAATAAAAGTAGCGAAATAACAAGAAGCATCACTACAGTTGTACTAAGTAGCCCCCATAGCATATACTCCTGAATCGTAATAAAAGAACCCGATTCAAGCGCAACTGGATACGCAAATGATCCTGCTTCTCCAAATAAATAGCCAACACCCCATGCAATAGCGAATAGCCCTAACGTTAAAATTAAATAAATAACTATAGAAGTTGCCCATTTCGCATGGATAATCGCTGTTTTGCGAATTGGCTGTGTAGATAACAAACGAATGCTGCCTTGCTCAAATTCCATCGTTAGCAAATCGCCTACTACTAATAACAGCAAAATAATAGCACCAATATTAATATAAAAGCTTGCTATTTGCTGCATATAGTTTGGTAATTTTGTGCTATATGCCTCAAATGTTGGCTCAATTCCTTTTGCTAATAATTGTTCATTAAAAGCGACAGTAGGTGCTATTTCTTCATTCGGGATGGAAAAATCGCCACCTGCCGTTTTATATAAAGTGAGTGTAGCTAAAAAGTCATTTTCCACTTGAAGGCGCTTTTTCCAATCAGGTGATTGTACGAGAGGGCTCCATTCGTATAATAAATTGAGCGCCCTAGCCAAATGCTGAATCTGTTCATTTATACTTTCACTTTCTGGCGCCTTTTGCAGTGTGCGCAACAAGCTCTGTGCCTCTTGTGTATAAGCAGTGACACGTTTTGATTCTTCCTCTAATGCTAATTCTTGAAAGGCTACATTGCGGAAAAATAAGCCGACTGTTACGCATAGTAAAATAACAAAAGTATAAAGAAAACGGCGACTAAACAAGATTTTCTTTAATTCAAAAGTAAATAGTCTCATCTTCTCAGCTCACTTTCAAACAACTCCTTATAACGCTTTTCTGCCCCAATCTTTTTATTTTCAATATGCTGGATTTGCACAGCATTTTGATTGAGTATATCAATAGCTTTCTGCAAGGATAAGGCCTCTTCACTAAATGTAAAATGGTTTTCCTCCTTCACTATAGGGAGCTGATGTGTCGCAAAAATCTCCTGTGCTTTTTCACTATCAGACACATATAGCGTGTAATGAGCAATATTCAAAGCATCTAAAGATTCCTCTAAAATTTCACCATCTTTCATGAAGTAAATCGTATTTGTCATTTTATCAATTTCCTCTAAATTATGAGAAGAAATAATGACCGTCGCCCCTTTGGCATGCAAATCCATTAAAATATGACGCATATGAATCGCACTTGTTGGATCAAGCCCATTAATTGGCTCGTCTAATAAAATAAGCTTTGGGTCATTTAAAATGGCCATCGCCAACAATAAATGCTGTTTCATCCCTAACGAATAGCTACGTACTCTTTTCTTTGCATATTTATCCATACCTACATATGCAGCTACTTCCTTCGCTTTACTAGTCGGCAGCTTTTGCGCATGGCATATAAATTGCAAATGGTCAGCTCCTGTTAAGTCTCCGTATAACACACGATTGTCCTGCAAATAAGATACATCATAAAATAAAGTCGGATCGCTATGTTTTTTCCTAGAATTGTTACATTGCCCTCTTGAAAGGGCAATAAATTCATTAAGCAATTCATCATTGTTGTTTTGCCAGAACCATTGGGTCCAACGAGGGCAATGATTTGTGGCTCTTCAATTTGAAACGTAATATTTTTCAAAACTAATTGTTTTTTGTAACTTTTTTTTCAACCCTTGTACATTGATAATCATGACATAACCCCTTTTCGTAGCTTGACAGCACCAAATGTAATTCCTAGTAGTATGAACGTGCTCACAATCAGTGACAGCATCCCCTGCTCATACGTCAACAATGGATTATTATGCAAAATTGCATATTCTCCATTCAAAATCGCATACACATCGAGATAATGAAATGGCAGCCAATGTGTCCAGCTCACTAACAAAGTTTGCTCCGTTAATTGTTGACCAAACACCAGTACGACAACCGTTAAACCGATTGCTAAAATCGCACGGTTTGTCAAGATAGACAATAAAAATAGGAGGCTAAAGCCAAAAGCAAGCATAACTACAAATAGCAGACCTGCTTTTCCTAAAAACTCAGCAAGCGATATAAGTGTATACGTACGTTCTGGACCGTAAATCAACATCGGATATTGCCAATCACCTAGACGATTAAATAATGTCCCAAGCCCTAAGCCAACAACTGCGACCAATCCTATTATAAGAAGAGAGCCCAGTATCGCTGCAAGCGCTTTCGAAACCCAAAATGTAGCGTGTCGCATCGGCATTGTGCGCAATAAATGAATCGGCCCATTCCGCCTAAAGCCTTCCTTCGTCAAAATATCCGCAAATAAAAAGAGGAATAAAATTAACCCTGCCAAACTAAAACCATATTGGAATAGATGGTATAAAAAATAGGTGCCTGTAGAAGAATAAAATTGTGATAAATTCTGTGCTATCCCTTCTATTTGCGGATCAGAAAAATCTTGATCATATAAAGTAAGCGTTTGATTTTGTAACCCTATTGCAAGGGGTTGAATCGCTCTTTCCTCCATCCAACGCATTTTATCCATATGTACCAATACAGTAAAAGGGGTTGGATACATATAGCTATTTCTATATGTTTCCAATTGTTCTTGTGCATTTTCCCCTTGCTTCGAAAAGTTTAAAAGATCTCCCTGCCAATAAAGTACCCAATCACGCGCCGCTACACCCTCTTGCATAGTAACGTACCCATCATAGTGCCTTGTCATATTACTGATTACTTCTTTTTCCATAGAATTTAAATTTTCGCTATCTTTCTTCATTGATGCTACTAATTCCTCAAAGTAGACAACATTTTCAGCAACATGCTGCTCTATTTCTTCCAATGTTATTGACTTTTTATCAATAAAAAAAAAGTAACTCCCAATCGCTAACAGAACAAGTAATATCAAAATATAAATCATTCTTGTTCGTTTAATTTTTGTCCATTCAAGCTGTAATAAATAAAGCATATGCAACCTCCTTTACTATCTCTTCCTTTTTCAAATACAAAAAGTCTTCTTATACTGAAAAAATCAATTTAAACAAAAGTTATAAATCGATTTTTCCTCTCTATAAAACATAGAAGGAACGAATAATTAACAAAATTTTTTCGGTTCATAGTTTTTTTATTGCGCTCATACCGCATATTTTTTCTATTATTCTATAACAATTCCTTGAAAAGCATGAAAAGCTATTCCTTTCCATTCATTATCATAAGTCACTTTTATTACATAGGTGTATCTTCCTTTTTGGTTTGGAAACATGAAGGAATTATCCTTTAATTCCACAGATTCCAATTGACCATCAACGACTTTAAATACTTCAACCTTTGATGGAAATAGCAATTTTTCTTCAGTATTATTAGAATTTCCTGTTATTGCTTCCTCTAGTCCAGTTGCATTTACTTGTCCCTCTTCATTTGGCTTTATTCTAATTGCAGATACTCCATCAAAAACAGCTTGTTCAGGAGGTGCACTTAATGTAGCTGGACATTGTCTTAAATCTGAATTCCAACAATAAGATACTAATGGCAACATTACCCCTCTATCTCCCGTAGTAAGTACTGCTGGAGGAGGATTCATATTACGCTCATAAAATGTAGGCTTTTCCTGATCTATCGGTTCTTCTTGCTCGACTTGTTCCCTTTGACACCCTACTATCAATAACAAACTACATAATAAGATTATTATTTTTTTCATCTCAAACTCCTCCACTAAATTTATTTATCAATATAACATCAACACAAAATAACAAAATAGGAATAATAATACTATACAGTATCTGTCTCTTATACACATCT
>NZ_PYWN01000060.1 GCF_003049505.1 Metasolibacillus meyeri | reverse complement strand
TAAGTGCAAGCACAATTCAAAATCCCGACGCAATTACGCTGAGGCGTAATTGATTTTTAGTACTTGATAAACTAAAGGCTGTTTTCGACAACAATAGTAATGAACATTTGATTATCATTAATATGATGAAATGAAACAGCCTTTTGCAAAAATACGTCTTGCCGTAAGTATCTCTAGATTGCTGGTGAGCGGATGGAAATTAAAAGCGTCATATGCTGTGACATTGACTGAATAAATAGCTAATTAAACATCCAACATACCATCTGTCGGGTGGTGTTTTCTAGTGAATCAAAATAAAATTTAAAAGCCTAATGAGCGACGGAAGTAGCTTGCGTAGCGCTGGCTTACAGGGATGCGTGTACCATCCTTCATGATGAGTAAGAACGTTGAGTGAGAGTCTGGTTGAATTTCATCGATATAGTCAATATTTACGATGTATGATCTGTGGCAACGAATAAAAGAGTCAGGTGCTAAAAATAATTCTAAATCACTTAAGTTTAGGCGATGATAGCCTGCGCGATGCATTGTTTTAACATATGTTTTACGTAGCTGTGTTTCTAAATAGATGACTTGATTATGTTTAATAGGATACCAACAATCATCTATTTTAATTGTAATATAGTTCGTTAAAAACGGAGATGGCTTTTGTGGGAAGACCGCAGTTATTGCGCCCTTCATTTCGCCTTCTTCCATTAAAGGAATGCTCATTCCAAAATAAGGAACTCCGAAGACGTCAGGCTCTATATATGTACTTACTTTTTGTCCATAGGTAAGAGCTTGAAACGCTGCTGATCCTTTTTTTATTGGATCTCCAGGTTTAATTTTTAAGTCTACTTTTTTACTAGGTTGATAATAAACATATTCGTCGGTATTTGAAATTGCTATTGATGTATCCTCAGGGAAAAATTCTTTGATTATTTCCATGATTTCTTCCACTTGTTTTGGATCCATGATATGACACCTCTTTTATAAATAAAATCTTTAACCTCTATCTTACTATATACTTTTACTTTTACGCTATAGAAGATTTAAGAATGATGTAGAAAGTATGCGCTTTTTTCTACAAAGAAGCGAATGTTTTTTATAATGAAGAACAAAAAGTAGCTTTGATTTAAACAGTAGATATATCGATGTAATACTTTTTAACCTAGATTGACAGGCTATATTTCTGTAGCGAAAAGTACAGGACCCCATTTCAAGATAGTTAGTGAAAATGAAAAGGGGATTAAACAGCCTATAAAAAACCTACTTTCGGTCAATACGTGTTTTCACGTGTGTGAAGCTGTTAGCATGTGTTTCTTTATGAGCAATCAGTATCGAAGGTTTACTTTATTCAGGCTGGCAAATTGAGTAGTATTGATAGCTTTTTATTAATAAAATATCATGTTAGATATCAAGTGAAATAAAAAACGTAATTTTAACATAAAAGTATTTAAATGGTATATTTTCTTCTTTCACTTTTTATATTTATATAGTTTTGTATTTTGTTTAGATGTTGTTGAGGCAAGTTTACTATAATAAACAATAAGGTAATGAGCTAAAAGAAATACAATTGAAGATAGCGTTTACAACTTTATTGATATTCATGATAAGGACGAGTATCTTTTATTTAAAATGAAATAGTAATTCCGATTTTTGGATAATAGTAAAATACATTGAATGAAATAAAAAAATTGGTTGATAAAAAAACGCAAATTATGGTAATATTCACTGTAGTTACTAAAAAATATATTGTAATTTATCGAAACTGTAGTTTTAGAGTAATGGTTTTACAACCGTGTTCATTTGAAATCAATATGCATCTTGTTTAACAACTATGTGAGCTAGGAAGGTATGAGAGTATTTTTAGGAAAGATGGGATATATTATGCAACCACAACAATCGATAGCAGGAACAATATCTAAACGTTATTTTCAGGAAATTGATAATATTAATCAATACGATGGTGTGGAAGATTTTTTTACTGTAGAGTCGAGATTATTATTTGAAATTTACCATTTAGAAGAGGCGAAGGCGAAAGAATCACTACGTGCATTAATTGATATTTTATCCATTCGCTTTGGTAAACAAATGATTAAAGCCGTTCGTCAATATTTTGTTATTTTATCATCAATTGTTGCGCGAAAGCTACTCGATAATCAGGTTCCTCCTAAAAAGGCATTTGCATTTAACTTAGCCTGTACAGATATGATTGAGAATAAAATGAAGGATGCTGAGTTTTTACAGTTTGCGGATGATTTAATCGAGTTTTATGTGTACTTTATTGCAGATCGTAAACAGCCAACATTTAGTCATCAAACTGTTAATAAAGTTATTATGCATATAAATGATGAATTAGAAACAGATTTGACAGTCGAGAATATTGCAAACAACTTCCATATTAGTACAAGCCATTTGTCGCGAATTTTCCGTGAGCATGTTGGTATTACATTAGTAGAATATTTAAATGTACGACGTGTTGAAGAATCACAATATTATTTAAGGCATACGAATAAAAGCATTACATCTATATCAGATCAATTTCACTTTTGCAATCAAAGTTATTTTACACGCATTTTCAAAAAATATACAGGTGTTACACCAAAGCATTTTCGGGATGAGTTGCATCATGAATTTTATCGCTTTGAAATGACTGATAACAAACTAGAAAATGCTTGAAAAATATAAGATGAGCAAATAAAATGCCAAAGAGTTGAATTACCAGCGCTTTGGCATTTTGAATTTGAAAATGTAATTTATCCTACACGAAATAGCAGTAATTTTTCTTCTATAATCAACCGTGACAATAGGCCCGATTGATTCAACTAACAAGTCAGTAGGCATAGGAACCCCTCCATTGATTGAAGTTTCAATTTATCTGACATTATCATTGATGCAATGAAATAATTGAGCCTATGAAAGGATTGCTGTATACTCACCATATTAACAACTTTAGAAGGTGACAGAATGAAAAAAATAATGCTGTTGGGCATTTTGGGGAGCTTAGTTTTAGTATTAAGTGGCTGTAAAGCAGTTGAGAACCAAGAGGGCTTTTTTTATAGCTTTTTTGTAAAGCCAATGGATTATTTATTAGATTTTTTAGGGAATGACATATTCAATGGAAGCTATGGTCTAGCAATTATTGCGATAACAGTAGCGATTCGTTTACTATTAATGCCGTTTATGCTGAGAAACTATCGAGCGCAAGCAGCGATGAAAACGAAGATGGATATTGTTAAACCGAAAATGGAAGAGATTCAGAAGAACATGAAGGAAGCTGAATCCAAGGAAGAGCAGGCAAAGCTACAACAAGAAATGTTATCTCTCTACCGAGAACATAATATTAATCCATTAAATATGGGCTGCTTGCCGATATTAATTCAAATGCCAATCATCATGGGACTGTACTATGCAATTTTATATTCACCAGATGTGAAGTCACATCCGTTTTTATGGTTCAGTTTAGGTTCACCTGATATTATCATGACAGTTATCGCTGGAATTGTGTACATGGTTCAAGCGCAAGTGTCGTTATGGACAGTGCCTGAAGCACAGAAAGCACAAATGAAAATATTTATGTATATTTCACCGATTATGATTGTGATCATTTCATTTTCATCAATGGCCGCATTGCCATTATATTGGTCCATCGGTGGGTTACTACTTATCATGCAAACATATATTGGACGAAAATATTATTCAGATCATAAATAAGGGGATACTATGAACGATAAATTAATCGCATTGCTACTAGTCACAGGTAGTAGCTTATTAGCACTATTTTTTATAATTAAACAAAATTTTAATTTAGCTGTATTATGTTTAACGATTATGTTTACATTTTCAAACTTTTTCCGATACCGTAGCTTTATGCGTCAAGGGTATGTGAAGGAAGCGAAGTGGATGCGTAATTTAGCGATATTTTTTGGTCTAGCAACCGTAGCAGTAGTTTATATTTTAGTGACAAAATAACTAGAGTAATTAAGATAATTTAGCAAGGAAAGTAGGCGCAAGAAATGAGGGGCAATCGAACGAAGAAGAAAAGTGATATCTGGAAAATCGTGATGATTTCCATTACTTCACTATTAATTATGAGTGCCATTGTGTTTACAGTAAAGGAAAAGCGAGAATTAGCAAAGCCTTCATTAAATCCGCCTGTTGAAGAACAGCCTAATGAAAATAATAATTCTATTGAAACTCCAACTGAAGCAGATGAACAGCAAGAGATAGAAGATAAGCATGATGACAAATCCAATGAGGAACAGCAGGAACCTGAACCACAAGAGAAGCCACAGAAGATTGAATATGATGAGAGTGGGTATCCAGTGACGCATATTGAGCCAGCAGAGCCGACTTTCGTGCAAGGTGTGTTGATTGCAAATAAAGAGTATCCATTACCGAAAACGTACAATCCTGGTGAGCGTCCTGAAGCGAAGGCAGCAGTAGAAAAAATGATTGCTGGAGCCAAGGGAGCTGGGTATGATTTAATCGCATTTAGCGGTTTTCGCTCTTATGAATATCAAACAACGTTATATACAAATTATGTAAATAGAGATGGTCAAAAAGCGGCAGATCGCTATAGTGCACGCCCAGGTTATTCTGAGCATCAAACAGGGCTTGCTTATGATATCGGCGAGAAGGGGCGCGAAAGCCTTTGGTTAACAAGTGAGTTTGGTGAAACGCCAGCAGGCAAATGGTTACATCAGCATGCGCATGAATATGGTTTTATTTTACGCTATCCACAAGGAAAGGAAGCCATTACTGGTTATATGTATGAATCATGGCATTTCCGCTACGTAGGCAACGAATTAGCAAAGGCAGTATATGAAGCCAACACCACACTAGAGGAATATTTAGGGTTGAAATAATAAAATAACAGGAGCTGTTGGAAATTACTTTTCCTACAGCTCCTTTTTCTTTTATAAAATTGGGGAGAGCAGTCGGGAAATAGATTCCTTAAATTTGACCATCGTTGAACGATTATCATAGGTTTCCTTCGTTAACTCTGTACTATCAAAAATATCTAATTCAAATGTTTCTGCTAAATTATGTGCTATTTTGCGGTCGTAAATAAGTGCATTGACTTCAAAGTTTAAGCTAAAGCTGCGCACATCGATATTGGCTGTTCCAACTGAGGCAACTTCATCATCAATGACGAGCACTTTCGAATGAATAAAGCCCTTATCATATTGATAAATACGTGCGCCTGCTTTGAGCAACTGTCCAACATAAGAATAGTTTGCCCAATAAACAAATGGATGATCAGGTTTATTTGGAATCATGATGCGCACATCGATGCCAGAAAGTGATGCAATACGGATAGCATCTAGAAAGCTACTATCTGGAATAAAATAAGGCGATTGAATATAAATATATTTTTTCGCATCTGCAATTAAGCGCAAATAGCTATTTTTAATAACTGTCCAATCTGTATCAGGACCGCTCGATACAATTTGCATAGCTGCTGTTCCTTTTTGAGGAATAACAGGGAAGTAACGCTCTGCATATTTTACGCGATGATGGTGACTTGCCTGGTTCCAATCAAGTAAAAATCGCGTTTGTAATGGATGTACAGCGCTACCCTCAAGGCGCAAATGTGTATCACGCCAATAACCAAACCTTTTACTTAAGCCTAAATACTCATCTCCAACATTGAAGCCGCCAATATAGCCAATACGTCCATCAATTACAACAATTTTACGATGGTTGCGGAAATTTAAACGCGGGTTAATTAACGGTAAAATAGATGGGAAAAATACTTCTATTTCCCCGCCGACATCTATTAGTTCTTGAAATTGCTTTTTGCGCACACTGCGTGAACCCATTTCATCATATAAAATCCGTACTTTTATACCTTGCTTCGCTTTTTTGATTGTAGCGTTGTAAATGCGTTTGCCGATATTATCGAGCTTAAAAATATAGTACTGAATATGAATATGGTCTTTTGCATGCATAATATCATGAATGAGCCTTTCAAATTTTTCAGTACCATCATTGAAAATTTCAACATGATTATCTTGTGTTAAGACGGCATGATTCGTAATTAAATTCATATAAATTAAATCTTGATGTGCTTCTATATGATCTCCGCGAAATTCAAGTTTATTTTCTTTAATTGCTTGAATTTGATAATCGATTAATGCTTTAATACCAATGCTTTCTCGTCCTTCCCAGCGATAAAAATGCTTTTTGCTAAGCTGTCTACCGAGCAATAAATATAAAATAAATCCGACAACTGGAAGGAAAAACAATACTAGTAGCCATGCCCATGTAGACGATGGGTCTTTGCGCTCTAAAAAGATAACAGCGATAGCAAACAAAATATTAAGTACTAAAATAATAAGAGCGACAAAGCTAGTTTCTAAAACAGTAAGCATAGCAACCCCTCACTTCCTAATTTTTTGAATATGCGAAAAATATGTACATCATTACATCATCAATAGTAGCACACATAGACTATTTTAATAAAGATTGTGTAGAATTGTATGAATAAAATAATAGAAAATGAGCATATTGTATAAGTGGGTAGGAAGAATTGCAGTCACTGATAATAGAGGGTGTATTAATAATAATTTACGCAGTTGTAACATAATTGATAAATTTTCAAGTGAGAATTAATGGTATGATATGTATAGAAAAAAGTCAGACTTCTTAGGGTGAAACTTTCTACTATCCTGAAACGTTCTTATTAATATATAAAAGGCTGAGGTGGAGCAAATGGCGAAAGAAATCGACTTAAAGAAAATTGTTTCAAATTTATCTAAGTTAGGTGTGAACGCAACTATTACGAAATCTCGCATCGAGCTATTGAAAGTATTAACACCACCAACACAATCACCACAAGCATGATAAATGGCTGTAGGAAAAGCAGGTTACGCTGCTCTTTCTACAGCCATTTACTTTAGCATTGTTCCTATAATCATGTGATGTAGGAGCATAGCTAATTATGATAGATGTGGGGCTGTTTGCAAAGGAATTTCCTTTCAGACAGCCCCCTCAATGTTATTCGTCTTCGTCATTACCTGAGAACATATATGTTTTGTAGTGGAATCGCATACTAAAGACGAGCCCAATTGCTAATGCATTCCCCATTAGGGAACTTCCCCCGTAGCTAATAAATGGTAGTGGAATACCTGTAATTGGCAGCAACTGAATTGTCATCCCGATGTTTTCAAACACATGGAATGTAATCATAGCAATGATCCCTGCACAAACATATGTGCAAAACGGGTCTTTCAATAGTAAAGTCGTTTTCGTTAAATGATAGATTAACAGGAAGTATAAACAAATAACGAAGCTCGCCCCGACAAAACCCCAATCCTCGCCAATCACTGCAAAAATAAAGTCTGTGTGGTTTTCCGAGACATACACTTCTCGTCCTTTAAAGCCTTTACCCAAAATTTCACCTGAGCCAATTGCATTCAGTGAAGTGATAAGATGATACCCTTCATTCGAGGAATACGAGTATGGATCGAGCCATGAATAAATACGTGCAAATTGATAGGCTTGGAAGTTAAATGTTTTTTGTAAAAAATCCTGCATATAAAGTGCCATCCATAACAATGCGCCACTTAGAGTCACACCACCAATTAAAACAGGTAAGATGATTTTCCATGAAATCCCTGCTACAATAACAAGCGCTGCTGTAATGGCGATAAAAACAAGTGATGAGCCAAGGTCAGGCTGCTGCATAATTGCAGCGAGTGGAACCATAAGAGTCACACCAATTTTAGCGAGTAAAATAAAATCAGATTTTAAGGACTTAATTAAATATTTTTCATTGTGCTTACTAATTAAGCGAGCTGCTGCTAAAATAAAAAAGGTTTTCATAAACTCGGAAGGCTGGATACTGCCCACTC
The DNA here is from genome assembly GCF_003049505.1 of Metasolibacillus meyeri. GTDB lineage: Bacteria > Bacillota > Bacilli > Bacillales_A > Planococcaceae > Metasolibacillus > Metasolibacillus meyeri. The sequence continues at coordinate 21,962 of NZ_PYWN01000060.1, read as the reverse complement.
CAGGTATGTGATACCAGCTTTTCGCGCCATTTTTCTTCTCAGCAATTTGCCCAACACCGTCAGGCATAAAGATAAGTACAATTAATAGTATCATGCCTAAACCATATAAATACCATGACATTTTTTTGTATTGATCTGGCTCAAAATACATAACAAAGCCGACAATAATAGCGCCTACGACATACCATTGTAATTGTTTCGGTACGAAATTATAGCTGCCATATTGTCCGCCTGTTTGGGCAGAAGCTATGGCCAATAGACTAATAACGAGAAATACTAATAATATGGCAGCAAGTGCCCAATCGAAACGTTTCATAAATTGCCGATTATTTTCCATAAAAATTCACCTTATTCATAAGTGCTACACGCACTGTTTCTCTTGTTTCAGTAGATGCTTTATATCTCCTGCTCAGCCAGTTTTAACTTCTTGCTAAAACGCGATATAAAACACTACGTCTTATTGTAACAGGAATCCCTTTCTATTAGCCTAAAAATCTTGATAGGCGTTCGCTAAGGCGTAATTGATTTTATCATATTATAGGATAAAAAACCGTAAACTAAATTATATCACTTATGCTTTGGCGTAATTATGTTCAGATTTTTTTTGATTGATTGGGGATTTTCTACTGAAGCATAATGAGACAAAAATGCAACTAACAGTGATTCATCATCTAAACTCAGATAAGATAAAAATGGCAAATAGCTGTGGAAAAGCGTACTGGCATAAGACTTTTCCAACAGCTATTATTTTTATTCATCCTCATCATTGTTGGCAAACATATATGTTTTGTAGTGGAATCGCATACTGAAGACGAGCCCAATTGCTAACGCATTCCCCATTAAAGAGCTTCCCCCATGGCTAATGAAAGGTAGCGGAATTCCTGTAATTGGCAGTAACTGAATGGTCATCCCGATATTTTCGAAGACATGGAATGAAATCATCGCGATGATACCTGCACATACATATGTGCAAAATGGGTCTTTCAATAGTAAAGTTGTTTTTGTTAAATGATAGATTAACAGGAAGTATAGACAAATAACGAAGCTTGCTCCGACAAAGCCCCAATCCTCACCGATTACTGCAAAAATAAAGTCTGTGTGGTTTTCCGAGACGTACACTTCTCGTCCTTTAAAGCCTTTACCAAAAATTTCACCTGAGCCAATTGCATTCAGTGAAGTGATAAGATGGTACCCTTCATTTGAGGAATACGAATATGGATCGAGCCATGAATAAATACGTGCAAATTGATAGGCTTGAAAGTTAAAGGTTTTTTGTAAAAAATCTTGCATATAAACGGCCATCCAGAGTAGTGCACCGCCTAATGTTACACTGCTAATTAAAATAGGTAAGATAATTTTCCATGAGATTCCCGCTACAATAATCAAGGCTGCTGTAATGGCGATAAAAACAAGCGATGAGCCAAGGTCAGGCTGCTGCATAATCGCAGCGAGTGGAATCATAAGGGTTACACCCATTTTAATGAGTAAAATAAAATCAGATTTCAATGACTTAATTGCATATTTTTCATGATGCTTACTAATTAAGCGAGCTATTGCTAAAATAAAAAAGGTTTTCATAAACTCAGAAGGCTGGATGCTTCCTACTTTTTGAATGTGGAACCAGCTTTTAGCACCGTTTCGGGGGGCTACTAGTTCCATGCTTGCTGGTAAAACGGCTAGGATAACTAATAACAAAATACCGAAACCATATAAATACCAAGACATTTTTTTATATTGATCAGGCTCAAAATACATGACAAAAGCGATAATTATAGTGCCAACAATATACCACTGCAATTGTCTGACTACGAAATTAGTATTGAGATGAGCATATTGGCCACCTGTTTCGGCAGAAGCTATTGCTAATAAACTAATGGCAAGAAATACTAATAAGATGGCTGCGAGAGACCAATCGAAACGTTTCACAAATTGCCGATTATTTTCCATGAAATTCACCTTATTCATAAGTGCTATCTTGCACTGTTATTCTTAAACTTTGCCAGGCTAGGAACGTCATATAAAAGTAAGGCGTCTTTTTGTAAGCGGTGTATCTATTTGAGCCAAGACGGAATTGATTTGCTCATACTATATACAAAAGCTGCACACAGAATCAAAATAGAATGTAACTTCTTATACAGGATAAAAATTGAGACGATACATCATTGAAAATGTTTCAAAAAAACATGGAATAGGCATATAATAGGAGTATTATCTTGATTCAGCAACGTTTCTGTGCGAAAGAGAAGTAGACAGATGTTTATTGTGCGAAAACAGAACTCAGTCGAAGGGCATCGCGTACTGCAACAACGACTAGAGCGACCAACATCGTGTTGGTCCAAAGCCTCCGACGGATGGAACAGATTTTGAAGGGGCATTTTCGAGTGTGCTCGAAAAAATCTGGATAATAATTACGATGAGGCGTAATTGATAATTGATTAGATTCGAAGGGGCGGGTAGGCAGTGGCTAGAAAAATGAGGGCAGCAGAGGATTACATGCACCATTTATATGTACATATGAATGATGTTGACCATTTTGTTATTTTTAGTAGGTTAACACATAAGCAATTTCTTTCTTCTGCAACATCATTACAAAATTTACTTTTAGTAAAGCATGCTTATGAAGATGGTTCTTTTAATATGCATACACAGCTAGATTTTATTGCACCGGAAGATTTACCGAGCTTTGCTAAAACGGATTTCAAAGGAGATTTGTGCTTAGTGGATTTCCGAAATGAGCAGCAAGTGAATGAGCTAACGCCAACAGAGCAGGCTGAGCTTTTATATATTGGTCATAAACGAGAGCCTGTTGCTTCACCGTTTTTCCATAAGCTACAAAATCGCTATATTTACTACGCTGCGCCTGAAGATCAACTGACAAAAATATATTTCCGCTTTTTAGCTGATGTAGAGCAGCTTATGGCTAACCTCTTTAATCAAATGATTAAGGAAAAGGAAGGAACAGGGAATTTTTGGCGACGAAAATCAGCAAAACAAATACCAGCTATTGATACAAATGTGTTGCGCTCTTGGAGACATTATATGAAGGAGGGGGCACTTTTATCGTTAAGTAAGCGAGAGAAGCCAAATTCTTGTTACAGCATTGAGATTAGAACGTTAGTTGACTATGATTTTCCCGATGAAGTCTGGGATGATTTAAATGATATTATAAAACAGCAATATGATGAACTTATTTTAATTAGTTAGTTCGATTTTATATTATATTAGGGGGAAGATGATGATGAAAAAAATAGGGTTAGTATACGGTGGGAAATCTGCAGAGCATGAAGTCTCGCTATCGACAGCGATGGCCGTTATTAAAGCTGTAGATTTCGCTAGTTACGAAGTTTATCCCATTTACATTACATTAGATGGTGAATGGCGTACGGGTCCCCAATTAACAACTCCTGTAGAGAGTGTGGAGCAATTGCAATTGATAAGAGAAGAAAGCAAGCCAAATACGATTAATGAATTTATCGAGGCACATAATACAATTCAATTCGATGTTGTTTTCCCGTTGTTGCATGGGACAAATGGAGAAGATGGTACAGTGCAAGGGCTTTTTGAAGTATTAGATATCCCATATGTAGGAAATGGAGTATTAAGTTCCTCTGCCGGTATGGATAAAGTCATTATGAAGCAATTGTTTGAAATTGCGGGGTTACAGCAAGTGCCGTATGTTTATTTCATTCGTAGTGAATGGAAAAATACACAACAGGCTATTGTAGAAAAGTGTGAACAGTTAGAATTCCCTTTATTTGTAAAACCTGCTAATCTTGGCTCAAGTGTTGGCATTAGCAAAGTGACAAATCGCGAGCAGTTAATTGATGCGGTAGAGTTAGCGTTGCAATACGACCGCAAAGTAGTTGTGGAGCAAGGCATCATAGCACGTGAAATAGAAACAGCTGTATTAGGGAATGATGTGCCACAAGTATCCGTTGCGGGTGAAATTAAACCAATGACAGAGTTTTATGATTATGATTCCAAATATAAAGATGGCTCAACATCGCTAGTTATACCTGCCGAGTTATCATCAAAAGTAGCACAACAACTGACTGATATGGCGAAGCGTGCATTTAAAATCTTAGATTGTGCAGGGCTTGTACGCGCAGATTTCTTTGTGACAGCAAAGGATGAAGTGCTTATTAACGAAGTGAATACGATGCCAGGCTTCACACCAGTAAGTATGTATCCATTATTATGGCAAAATACAGATGTTTCGTACCCTGAGTTAATAGATCGATTAATTCAATTAGCTGTAGAGCGTTATGAAGAAAAAGGGCAGCTACAGTACAATAGAGATTGAGTGGGATAAAAAGTGAAAAAAACATTAAAGCAATTAGCTGAATGGCTAAAAATAGATGAGCAATTACACGAGGATGTTACGGTAACAGGTATTTCAATTGATACGCGTACGATTCAAGCGGGCGATTTATTTGTACCATTTCGTGGTGAGTCAGTAAATGGACATCAATTTGTTGAGCAGGCATTTGAAAAGGGAGCAGCAGCTTCTTTTTGGTTAAATGATGAGCCAAATCCACCAGAAAACCGCCCGTTACTATTCGTTGATGATGCAGAGCAAGCTTTACAAAAGATGGCGATTGCCTATCGCAGTGAGCATAAAGCGACATTTATCGGCATTACGGGCTCGAACGGTAAAACGTCGGCAAAAGATATCGTGGCAAGCGCATTAACCCCATATTTTAAAGTGCAAAAAACCATTGGTAATTTTAATAATCAGTTGGGGCTACCAATTACGATTTTGCAGCTTGATGAAGATACGGAAATATCAGTGCTCGAAATGGGCATGAGTGGCTTTGGTGAAATTGAGCTATTATCGCGTATTGCACGGCCGCATTTAGCGATTATTACGAATATAGGCGAGGCGCATATGCAAGATTTAGGTTCAAGAGCAGGCATTGCGCAAGCGAAATATGAAATTACGCAAGGTTTGCTTGAAGAAGGCTTCCTTATTTACGATGGAGATGAGCCTTTATTGTGTGACTTGGTCGCTGAAGATGCCTATACAGAGGCAAAGGCATTTGGCTTTAGTACAGCGCATGACCTTTTTGCAGCACAAATTACGGCAACTGAACAAGGTAGTAGTTTCACAGTAGATGGCATGATGAACGGCAATTTTACAATCCCGATTTTAGGCAAGCATCAGGTGAAAAACACGTTGGCTGCTATGCTGGTATGTAAAGCGATGAATTTAACAGATGAACAAATTAGCGAAGCCTTGGCACAAATTGAATTAACAGATATGCGTATGCAGTTAATACCAAAAGGTCCGCTATTATTTATTAATGATGCATATAATGCAGCGCCGACTTCGATGCGTGCAGCCATTGATTTTATGCAATCCACAACGATTCGACCTGAAAAATGGCTTGTGCTTGGTGACATGCTGGAGCTTGGCAATGATGAGCAAGTCTTTCATGAGGAGCTTGCTCAAACGATTGAGATAGAGGCTGTACAATACGTTTGTTTATACGGTCCACGTATGAAATGGTTGTACGACAAGTTGACAGCGAAATTTGATGCGGCGCATTTAATTTATAGCGAAGCCGACTATACGCCGATTGTACAAAAAATACAGGCAGAAGCTAGTGATGAGTCCATTATTTTATTAAAAGGCTCACGTGGTATGAAGCTTGAAACCATTTTACAACATTTTTCATAATATTATGTTTCTGCAGTGGTCATAGAATAATGCCACTACCTTCAATGCATGGAGCTGGCTAAAATTATTTTTCAGCCAACTTCATGCTATTTTGTTTCGATAAATGGGGCAATATAAAGTAACGCAGAGTATATAAAAAGGCAGGTGTAGCAAATGAAAAAAGGAATTTTATTATTGCATGGCTTTTCAGGTGGACCATATGAAATAGAGCCTTTAACAGCATACTTACGTCAGCATATAAAATGTGATATTGTGACACCTACTTATTGTGGGCATGGTGAGGAGCTTTCTATGCGCGGCTATAAAGCGCAGCATTGGTTAATGGATGCAGAGCTTGCTTATCGCCAGCTAGCAAAGCGAGTGGATGAGATTACGGTTATTGGTTTTTCAATGGGAGGTGTGATTGCACTATACTTAGCAAAGCGTTACCCTGTGAAAAAGCTCGTATTATTGAGTGCTGCAATTAAATATATGAGTCCAGCCCAAATGTTAATGGATTTACGTGAAATGGCAACAGAGGCAGTACGAGGGCATTTAAAAAATCATGAATTATTTCAACGCTATGAGCGCAAACTAATGACAGTTCCACTTAGTTCAATGGTTGAATTTATGCGCATCGTAAAAAAGGTTGAGCCTTATATCGAACATATTCAAGTACCGACATATATTATACAAGGTGAGAAGGATGGTATTGTTCCACATATGGCAGCGCACTTTTTACATGACACGATTCAAGCGGAAAATAAGCACTTATTTTTATCGGCAAATGGGAAGCATCATATATGTTTTAGCGATGATTGTGAAGAATGGTTTTGTGAAGTGTTGGAATTTCTTTGCGCTCCGTAAAAAGTCAGATTATTAAGTTAAGCATTATCGTTGCATACTGTCTGTGCACGTGATAGACTATGTAAAGCAATGGATACATTTTGTGCGAAGACTCTTCAGAATTATTTAGTGAAGAGTGCTTTTTTTTGAATTTAACGGTTTCATTCTATAGTTTTCATGTTCAATGTTGATTACCTAGGTAGAATTAAACCGCTCGGCAACGACCGGGCTTTCCTTTTCATATTAAGAAAGCTTATGCGTAAGAAGTTATGAAACGCAGAGAGAATTATTACGTAACGGAAACCGTTCCACATATAGGCTCGATTTTGCCGACACTTCATCTGAAAATGTAACCATTTGTCAACTTATAAGGAAAAAAGGAGATTGAAGAGTTTGACAAATTTTTCAGAATTAAATATCAGTGAATCTACACTACGCTCAGTAAAGCGCATGGGATTTGAAGAAGCAACACCAATCCAAGAAGGTACAATTAAATTTGCATTAGAAGGCCGCGATATACTTGGCCAAGCACAAACAGGTACTGGTAAAACTGCCGCATTCGGTATTCCTCTAATTGAGAAAATTGACCCTAAAAATCCAAACATCCAAGCATTAGTTATTGCTCCAACTCGTGAATTAGCGATTCAAGTTTCGGAAGAACTTTATAAAATCGGATATGACAAACGTGTGAAGCTATTGTCTGTTTACGGTGGTCAGGAAATTGGACGCCAAATTCGTGCATTGAAAAACAGACCACAAATTATTGTGGGTACACCTGGTCGTATTATCGACCATATTAACCGTCGCACATTAAAGCTTGAAGACGTGCAAACATTAGTGTTAGACGAAGCAGATGAAATGTTAAACATGGGCTTTATCGATGATATTAATTCGATTTTAGAAAACGTACCATCAAATCGCCAAACATTATTATTCTCAGCGACAATGCCTCCAGCGATTCGTAAAATTGCTGAAACATTTATGCAAGAGCCAGAAATCGTTAAAATTAAAGCAAAAGAATTAACAGTTGATAATATCGAACAATATTTCGTAAAAGCACAAGAGCGCGAAAAATTTGATATTTTATGCCGTGTGATTAACGTACACCAACCAGAATTAGCCATTATTTTTGGTCGTACAAAACGTCGTGTAGATGAGTTAACACAAGCATTAAATTTACGTGGCTACAATGCAGAAGGAATTCATGGTGATTTAAGCCAAGCGAAACGTATTTCTGTATTGCGTCAATTCAAAGATAATCAAATCGATATTCTTGTGGCAACAGACGTTGCAGCACGTGGTCTTGATATTTCAGGTGTTACACATGTTTACAACTTCGATATTCCACAGGATCCAGAAAGCTATGTACACCGTATCGGTCGTACAGGTCGTGCGGGTAAATCAGGTCTTGCAGTAACATTTGTAACACCACGTGAAATGGGTTACCTACGCATTGTTGAAGATACAACGAAAAAGCGTATGACACCATTAAAGCCACCTACAACGAGTGAAGCATTAGTAGGTCAACAACAACAATCAGTTGAAAGCTTAGTGGAGTTAGTACAATCTGCTGAACTTACAGATTACCGTTTATTGGCAGAAGAACTATTAGAAAGCTATAATGCTGCTGATTTAGTTGCTGCTGCATTAAAGTCAATAACACGCGAACCAGATGCAACACCTGTAACAATTACAGAAGAGCGTCCATTACCAATGCGTCGTGACCGTGGCTCACAACAAGGCCGTGGTGGCGGTGGCCGTAATGACCGTGGTCGTCGTAACGACCGTGGTGGTAGCCGTGACCGTGGACGTAGTAGTGATCGCAACCGCACATCATCAGCGTCATCAGATCGCAATCGTGACCGTCGCCGTGAAGGTGGAAGCCGTCGCCCACGCCGTCGCGAGGAATAATTATTAGAGTGCCAGGCACAAAAACAATTCAGAATTGTTTGCGTGCCTGGCACTTTTAATTTTTTGAAACAAATCAAGCATTTATTCCGTATAATGAAATAGAAAGGAAGTGGAAAAAGTGAGACAGGAACCGAAATATCAAATTCCTAAAAAGGGATTAACAGTTTGGCGACTATATGGCATATTAGAAACGCTAGTCGCTCTTATTATTGCTGGTGGTGTCAGCTATGCTACATACTATTTTGAATGGCCGAAATATATTTATCTAATTGTTGCTGCAATTGTGCTTATAACGGCTGTATTAGAAATATGGATTTTTCCAAATATCCGTTGGCGTGTTTGGCGTTATGAGGTGCGTGAGCAGGAGATTGAAATTCAGAGTGGCCTGTTTATCGTCAAGCGTACATTAATTCCAATGGTGCGTGTACAGCACGTAGATACAGGGCAAGGCCCGATATTAAAAAAATACGACTTGGCGAATATTTCAATATCCTCTGCTGCAACGACACATGTTATTCCGATGCTAATTACAGCAGATGCAGATGAGCTACGTGCTAAAATTTCAGAGCTAGCAAGGGTGGCTGAAGAAGATGTCTAAATATAAATTACATCCTATATCGGCTATTATTAATTGTGTAAAGGCTTTAAAAAGCATGTTAATTCCAATTGCGATTATTGCTGTTGCAAATGGTTTTAATTTCAGCTTTGATTTTCGAGATGAACGCTTTTTTCAAACGATGTTTCCACTGATTATTTTATCAATTGCCGTGCTTTTTACGCTGTTCAATGGAATTATTAAATGGTGGACATTCACTTATTGGTTTGAGGACAATGAGCTACGTGTACAGCATGGCTTATTTGTTAAAAAGAAACGCTTTATCCCATATGACCGTATTCAAAGCTTAAATTACAAAGAAGGTATTTTCCATCGTATTTTTGGTTTAGTACAAGTGACGGTTGAAACAGCTGGTAATAAAGCTGGAAAAGCAGAGGCAGAGCTGACAGCTATAACACGTGAAGCTGCCAATATGATTGAAAATGAAACGAAAAAAGTAAAAGAAACACAGCAAGTTCTAGAAGGGGAGGAGCTACCGACAGCTCGCCTCATTCATAAAATGTCACCAAAAGATTTAATTATTTTAGCGACAACTTCAAATAGTATCGGTGTTGTTTTAGCTGGAGTGTTAGCTGTCGTTTCGCAGTTTTCAGAGTTTATTCCGTATGACTGGATTTATGCGGAGATGGAGCAATTATTGCGTTTCGGCTTTTTATTAATCATCGCTTTCGTTATTTTTGGCTTACTAGTCGCATGGGGTGTATCTGTAGCGATTACATTTATTAATTACTATAATTTTGAAGTGTCAGAGGAAAACGAGCGCCTTATTATAACGCGTGGTTTATTAGAGAAAAAGCGCATCACCATTCCATTAAATCGTGTACAGGCAATTAAAATTGTGGAAAATCCGTTTAGACAATTATTTGGATTAGCAGCAGTCATCGTAGAAAGTGCTGGTGGTGGCTTTGGAGGAGAAAAAGATAAGACCGTTGTACTATTCCCACTCATTTCGAAAAAGAAGATGAATGAACCATTACAGCTATTATTTTCTCAATTTGATTTGAATTTAGAGGGAGCAGTCCGACCGCCGAAGCGTGCGCGCCCATACTTTTATCGTATAGATTTTGTATGGCTTGTGCCGTTGATTGGCGCATTATCCTATTTCTTTTTCCCTTATGGTATGCTGTCTTTATTATTAATCATTCCAGTATTGCTATTAGGTATTTGGCAATTTAAAACGGCACGCTTTAAAATTTCAAACGAGCAAATTACAATTATGTATCGAGCGTTAAGCCGAGTGACATTTATTGCTGAAAAGCGTCGTATTCAAATCGTGGAACAGCAACAAAATTATTTCCAAAAACGCAAAAATATAGCGTCAGCAAAAATTGTGGTTATGTCCGGTGTAGCTGGTGCATCTGCTAAGGCCTATCATATGGAAGCGCAGCATATTGACGAATTTATGCGCTGGTATGAGCGTTAGAAAATTAAAAAGTGGAGGGGATTGTTTGAAAAATGAACAGTCCTTCCACTTTTTCTATATTAATCTGAGAATTTTATTTTGATAATCCAATCATTCATAAAGAAAACAGAAACGTAAGTAAATGCAATCAATGTATAAACAAAAAGCATATCCCATTCAGTTAACAATAAAAGCACTACAACACAAATTAGCCCACAAATAAGATGTTTAATATATAAAAATAAAATATTTTTATTTTTACTAATCATCTCAATTAAAATTGAAAATAAAATGCCCACCACAAAAAGTATTGGAACAGCTACTATACTTACAGCGAAACCTATTATAAAATAACCGTTTTGGAAATCATAAAAAAATAAAGGGACGATAAAATAACAAATCGCTGCAGTGAAAAAAGCAGCAGCTAATTTTCTGTTTAACATATATTTTTCCTCCTTTATTTCCATGTAATTTAGGAGATTGCATCTAGTATTTACACTCACAACTAAATTTCCTGGGAGCTTGTACACAAACAAAACTATAGATATAATTAAATAAAAGTGCTGTGGAATAGATTGATTACGGTTATTTCGAGAAAAATGTAAAAAGGGCTGACTGAAAAGGTAACGCTTTTCAGTCGGCCCGATTTTATAATAATAAACATTTGCTAAAAGCCTTATTCCTGTGGTAGTCACAAAGGGTGTGTCTCAAAATGACTTTTCAGACACACCCTTCTTTATTGTCTCCAACGAAGCATATTTTTAGGCTTGAAATAAAATAGCCCAAGAATAAAACCTGTTACCAGTCCGCCTAAATGGCTCGTGACATTAATATTGGGTTGTAAAAATGTCATAATGACGCTGACGACGATAATCGGTAAAATAATTTGACGCAATTGTGGCATCGTGCGGCGCATATAAAATACGAGTGCACCAAATGCACCGATAATACCAAAGATGGCACCACTTGCTCCAACACTTGTATACAGTGGATTATCTTGGATGGCGAATGTGGCGATGCCGCCGAAAATGCCAGCAAGGAAATAAATCGTTAAAAAGCGCATTTTTCCTGCAATTTTTTCAAGCTCAGGCCCAAATAGAAATAGCGAGAACATATTAAATAAAATATGTAAAAATCCATAATGTAAAAACATGGATGTAATCATGCGCCACCACTCACCTGCAGCGATTAGACCATTGATACTGGCACCTGCATAGAAAAATTTCATTTGGATTCCTGGCAAGAGAGTCAACAAATAAACTACAATATTTAAAGCAATAATAGTTGAGACGACAGGATACATTTTAATATACTGTTGAAAACTTTCTCTACGAATAAACATTTTTCCACCTCATTTTAATTATACATTGGTTATGATAAATAATGAAAGGAATAACACGAAGATGATTAAAGGAATTGGATTAGATATTATTGAGCTAGAGCGTATTGAAAAAGCGATGCAGCGCTCTGAAAAATTTACATTACGCATTTTATCGCCGCGTGAGCAAGCACTTTTCGCAAAGCTGTCCAATGCAAGGAAGGTAGAATTTTTAGCAGGGCGCTTTGCGGCAAAGGAGGCCTACGCAAAAGCGAATGGCACAGGACTCGGCAAAGGCTGTGAATTACAGCAAATTGAAATTTTAAAAAACGAATTAGGAGCACCACAATTATTTTTTGATGGGGAGCCTGTCAAAGGTTTTATAACAATAACGCACACACAGACGGTGGCAGCAGCTCAAGTTGTCTTAATGGAATAAGACATATTTTGACGTAACACTCCATATGCTGAATTACTAGAGCGAAAGTGGAGAAAGGATGGAATCGTGCACTTCCGAAAAGTCATGTTTATGATTGGTTGTTGTGTTTTCTTGTTGGCGGCATGTGGTAAAGCATCACAAGAGGATGTTGTTCAGAAAATTGGAGAAAAATGGGGAGAAACAAAAGGTTATGAATTAACGGCCTCAATGGAAATTAAAACAGGCAATGAGCCCCGTGCGTATGATGTGAAGGTGTGGCATACAAAGCCGGACTTTTACCGAGTAGAAGTAACTGCTGAAGATGAGGATATTACGCAAATGATTGTGCGCAATGAGGAAGGGGTATTCGTCGTTACACCAGCGTTATCGAAAACCTATAAATTCCAAAGCGATTGGCCGAAGCAAAATAGCCAAGCATATTTAATTGGGGCATTAGCGGAAGATATGCAAGCTGATAAAGGATTGCAAATGGAAGTTGGCGAGGATGCTTATGTTTTCACGGCTGCTACACGCAACACAGATAAAACAGGTATGGCGACACAATTAGTGACTGTTGATAAAAAATCGATGCTCCCAAAGAATGTGGCAATCTTAAATGAAGCCGGCGAGGAACAAATTACGATTACCTTTAATGATGTTAAATTAGGTGTGACACATAAGGCGGAAGATTATGCTGTAGAAAAATTTCAAGAAAATAAAGAAAAAGAGGCAGCGAGTGCCGATATAACAAATAGTGAGATGCTCCAAACATATTATCCGATATTGCGATGGGATCATACTAAATTAGTCGATTCACAAACGATTCGAGAAGATGGAGTAGAGCGTGTTATCTTAACGTTTGAAGGGGAAAAGGCATTCACTTTCATGCAACAGCCTGCAATAGCCACTGAATCTACTTTACCAGTCTTTGCTCCTGGAGATCCAGCTGACTTAGGGTTTGGTATTGCTGCAATTACAGATCATTCAATTAGCTGGGAGCGCGATGGTATAGCGTTTTTCATTGCCTCTAACAAGCTGACGCGAGAAGAACTAATCGAAGTGGCAGCTTCTGTTACATCTGGTGAGATGAAGTAGTATTGCTTTTTAGACAGCTAAAACGATTTGCTATATGGTGTTTTTCTATCAGTACAGAATATATTCTGAGGTTACTCGTTGCAAGGGCATGTCTTAAAATAGCTTTTCAGACATGCCCATTTTACTACTGAAATGTTTAGAAATTGAGTGAAGAGGGTAGAAAACATATGGAAGAGATTCAATATTATCGTCCAACAAAAGCGATTATAAATCTACGCGCTATTCAAGAAAACATCATACAATTAAAAAAACACCTCCAATCAGATGTGCAAATTATAGCTGTTGTCAAAGCGAATGGTTATGGTCATGGAGATATTGAAGTAGCGCATGCCGCATTGAAAGCAGGTGCTACGCTATTAGCAGTTGCTACACCAGAAGAGGCGATTCATGTACGATCACATATGCCGAATGTCGATATATTAGTGCTAGGAGCAAGTTCTGCTTCCTTTGCTTCGTATGCTGCCGAAAATAATATTGCACTTACGGTTTTCTCGAAAGAGTGGATAAGGCAAGTAGCATTATTACAAGTAACAAATAAATTAAAATTACATATTAAAATCGATACAGGAATGGGCAGAATTGGTGTAACTTCTATAGAGGAGCTACAGCTTTTATACGAAGCGATTAAATCGATAAAGCATATGGAAGTGGAGGGTGTATTCACTCACTTTGCCACTGCTGATGAGGAAGATACGTTGCACTTTGATGAGCAAGTAAGGCTGTTGCAAGCGATGCTACAAGCAATACCTGTTAAACCTCGTCTTGTACATGTTGCTAATACAGCGACGGCGTTAGTAAAGGACAAGAAGTTACAATTTGATGCGATAAGATTTGGTATTTCAATGTATGGATTAGCGCCATCCCATTATGTAGCAGAAAATTTACCATTTCCTTTAAAGCCAGCTATGTCATTAGAAACAGAATTAGTACATGTCAAAGAACTGAAAGCAGGGCAATCAGTTGGATATGGGGCAGAATACACAGCAGAGGAAGATGTTTTTATTGGCACATTGCCGATTGGCTATGCTGACGGGCTTCTTCGTAAATTAACCGGGCAAACAGTACTAATTGATGGAAAACGTGCTCCGATAATTGGTCGAATTTGTATGGATCAATGTATGATTTTACTTCCAAAAGCATATACTGTTGGAGAGAAAGTAACATTGATAGGTACACAACAAAATGTAACGATCTCACTAGAAGAATGGGCAAATAAGCTCGATACAATTAATTACGAAATACCATGTATTATTACAAACCGAGTGCCGAGGATATATACTAGCTAAAATAATCGTACTTTCGACAAAAAACCGCTTTTCATACAAAGATTGTCAGTTTTTTAGATTTCTTGTCTTTTCATTGCATGTAATCAATGTTAGAATGAAATTATGAAAAGCAGAAGTTTTGCGGTCTTTTGTGGAGGTGCTTGTTGTGTACACGAAAAAAAGAGAGAATACAAACTATTCAAACGGGTCATTAATAGAGATTCAACAATTAGTAGACCAAAGGAATTTCTATAATAATGGCGAAATTTTGTATGTTTCAACATCGAAACGAGTGAAACAGACACAACCAAATCAAATACGGGAAGCTTTAGAGAAGGGCTATGTGGAAATGTCGCACATTAATCTGATGATTTGCAGCGAATGCCTGCATGCAGAATATGAAGCGGAACATATGGTGGAGCAGCGTCTCGTTAGCGGGGGATGACAATTTGAGCGTAAAACGTGGAGACGTTTTTTTTGCAGATCTATCACCTGTTATAGGCTCAGAGCAAGGTGGTACAAGACCTGTACTAATTATTCAAAATGATATTGGCAATAGATTTAGTCCAACTGTCATTATAGCTGCCATTACTGCGCAAATTCAAAAAGCAAAATTGCCAACTCATGTCGAAATCGATGCGAAAAAGTATGGGTTTGAGCGCGATTCGGTAATTTTGCTTGAGCAATTGCGTACTATTGATAAATCACGATTGACAGATCGTATTACACAGCTTGATGATGAATTGATGGAAAAAGTTGATATGGCATTAGGTATTAGTTTAGGCCTCGTAAGTTTTTAATACATAATAATGAAACAACTGCCTGGAAAGCATGCAAGTGCATGATTTTCCAGGCAGTTGTTTTTTTCATGAAATATCTTTAGTTAGATTTGATTTTACAAAAAAATATTATGTTGTATAGTGGAAATAAGCTTTTAAACGTGATTGGGGGCGGTGAGTGTATGAAATCAACAATCAATATTACAACGGAATGGGATATTGTGACTGCGCGTGAAATAGGGCGGAATGAAGCAAAAAGAATAGGTTTTGATACAGTCAATCAAGCACGTATTGCGACTGTCATTAGTGAGCTAGCACGCAATATTTATTTATATGCGAGTGTAGGAGCTATTACAATTGAAAAAATAGAGTGTGAGGATAAAGTAGGAATAGCAATTACTGCGATAGACGAAGGACCAGGTATAGAGGATGTACGCAAAGTAATGCAAGATGGATTTTCTACATCTGGCAGTATAGGAGCAGGCTTACCAGGTGTTAAAAGATTAACAGATGATATAGAAATTCAATCACAATTAGGAGAAGGGACAACTGTTCGCGTGACAAAATGGTTGTGATAGGGAAAATTAGATGAAAGAGCTGAAGACTCAATATAAAAAAATTCTTGTAGATTATATTGCAAATCAATCAGAGCGCGACTTGTATATTGGGCAAAACTTTATTCGACAATTGATTCAAAAAAATATAGCACCTGAAGAAGTTATACATATGCATAAGCAAGTGATGGAAGAAATATTTCCTGAATTGCCAGCAGTCAGTAAGCGTGGCTATGATTTTTTAATTGAAATAATGGTTTATTTTGGATTGACATTAAAGGAACATCAAATTTTACTAGAGCAACAAGAGGAAATGCGCATTGAAATGAATGTAGCAGCAAAAATCCAAAGTGTTTTATTAAAAACCACAGTGCCAAAAATTGATGGGGTTGATATTGGCATGTTATCTATCCCGATACGTAAAATGAATGGAGATTACGTTCATTTTTTAAATGATGAGGAAAATTATGTTGGAGTAGCAGTAACAGACGTAGTTGGCAAAGGTGTCCCAGCAGCTCTTTGCATGTCGATGGTGAAATATGGACTTGAGACATTGGAATATGCAGAAAATAACCCATCTCATGTATTAGAAGTATTAAATCGTATTATTGAAAAAAGTGTAGATGACAGCATGTTCGTTTCGATGTTTTATGGTCGCCTTGATTTAGCACGTAGTATTTTCACATATGGCTCAGCAGGGCATGAGCCTGCTATTTATTATAATGCTGTAGACGATGCTTTTTATGGTTTAGGTGCAAAAGGCTTGTTATTAGGTATTATGCCTGAAATGAAGTACGAGCAAACGGAAATTCCATTGTATGAAGGTGACTTTATTATTATGCTGACAGATGGTGTAACGGAGTTCCGATATGATGATGCCATTGATTCTAGAAAAATTATTGAGCAATTAGCTCTTACATATCGCCACTTAAGCGCACAGAAAATGTGTGAAAAATTATATGAGGAATTGCAGAAATTACAGGAAGATGGATTAGATGATGATTTTACCGTTGTTATTTTAAAAAAGTAGATGTTTAAAATTTTGAGGAGAGGGAATCGTTCTATAGGTTCTAACGGAGGTGTCTTAAGCATGAATATAAATGTGCAATTTCAAAAAGAAGGTCAAATCATAAATGGATATATTAAAGGGGAAATCGATACGTATACAGCACCGATTTTACGCGAGGAGCTGGATGCGCTCGAAATTGAAAAAGATTCATTAATACAATTAGATTTATCAAGAGTTAGCTATTTAGATAGCACCGGATTAGGAATATTTGTTGCGTTTTATAAAAGAGTAGTGAAAGAAAATGCACGTTTAAAACTAGTTGGTTTAACAGCTCGCCTAGTTCGTTTATTTGAAATTACTGGTTTAAGTGAGCTAATGGACATTGAAACGAATACAAAGGTGGAGTTTAACAATGAAAGCATTTGATTATATCGAAATAAGAGTTCCTGCTAAGCCACAATATGTTAGTGTTATTCGACTTACGATTTCAGGTTTAGCACTACGCATAGGTTTTACTTATGACGAGATTGAAGATTTAAAAATTGCTACAGGCGAAGCTGTTACAAATGTTGTTCATCACGCTTATCATGATAACGAGGAGGGTGAAATTGTTATTGGCTGCGCATTATTCAATGATAAAATCGAGATTATGGTGGCGGATTATGGAAATAGCTTTAATTTTGAGGAAATTAAATCTAAAATCGGCCCATATAATGAAAATGAGAAAGTTTCGATGCTACGTGAAGGTGGCTTAGGGCTCTACTTAATGGAAGCGTTAATGGATGAAGTAAAGGTGAAAAATGAGGGCGGCGTCACTGTTTTCATGACGAAGTATGTCACAAGAGAGCAGGTGGAAGAGTATGGCGAGAGAATCATTACCTAATGAGACCTCGAATGATGAGGTACTTCGATGGATTGCACAATATCAGGCAACGAAAGATGAAACCGCTCAAACAGAACTAGTACTCCATTACAAACAATTAGTAGAGTCATTAGCGCGTAAATATGCAGCTGGTAAAATGTATTATGAGGATATTGTGCAAGTTGGAATGCTCGGCTTGCTTGGTGCTATACAACGCTTTGATACGACGGTTGGACGAAGCTTTGAAGCATTTGCAATTCCTACAATCATCGGTGAAATTAAACGTTTTTTACGCGATAAAACATGGGATGTACATGTCCCGCGTCGTATTAAAGAATTAGGACCACGCATAAAATCAACAGTGGAGCATTTAACGATTGAGCTTCAGCGCTCACCTACTATACCTGAAATAGCTTCATATTTAGAGGTGCAGGAAGAGGAAGTGCTCGAAGCGATGGAAATGGGGCGTGGTTATCAAGCGCTCTCGATGGATCATGCAATAGAATCAGACGCTGACGGTAGTACAGTCACATTGCTAGACGTTGTCGGCAGAGAAGATGTAGAGTTTGAAACAGCAGATCGTCGATTAATTGTGTCTGAAATTATGCACGTTTTGAATGACCGTGAGCAGCAAGTAATCGAGCTTACATATTTGAAACAGCTTAGTCAAAAAGAAACTGGGGATCAACTAGGTATTTCGCAAATGCATGTATCAAGAATCCAGAGAGCTGCAATCAAAAAGCTACAAGACGCAGCTGCAACAGTCAATAATAGTTAAAATAAAATCAGCATGTTAGAATAAAAGGACACTGCAATCAGTTGATTGTTAGTTCTGCTAACAAGCTGATTTTTTATTTTGATTTGCCAATGTTTATTGCATTATAGTGAGGGCTAAATCAAAATAAAACCTTCTAGCAGATGTCGCAGATTTTGAAAAGGAGCTTTGCATGAAGCAGGCTAGCATAGCGTGCCGATTTGGGGTGCTAGTTCAAAAAAATCTGGATGAAAGTTAGCAGAAGCATAATTGGTTAGTGTGAATTTTGCATGAAGGAATGTGATAAGTTTGGATAATAAACAGATGTTTAAGTTAATTGCGGCGGACACAAATGTATTACCACATCAAGTAGAGGCTGTTATTAAGCTACTTGAAGATAGCAATACGGTTCCATTTATTGCACGTTATCGAAAGGAAGCAACTGGCTCTTTAGATGAAGTGCAAATTAAAGCAATTGACGACCGCTATCAATATATACAACAGCTTGAAAAGAGAAAAGAGGAAGTGTTGCGCTTAATTGATGAGCAAGGGAAGCTGACAGAGGAATTGCAGCATGCTATTCAAACGGCAACCATTTTACAGCGTATAGAAGATTTATATCGACCATATAAACAAAAGCGTCGAACGAAGGCAACGATTGCAAAGGAAAGTGGATTGGAGCCGCTTGCAGATTTTATGATGCAATTTACAAATGGAGGTATAGAAGAGCAGGCGCAAAAATTTGTTAATGAAGAAAAAGCAGTTCCGACTATAGAGGATGCTTTAGCTGGAGCACGTGCTATTTTAGCAGAGCGTTTTGCTGATGATGCAGCAATACGAGAGCGTTTACGTAAATTGTCTTGGCGTGAAGGCAAAATCGAAACGGCAAGCAAAAATGAAGAAAAAGACGAAAAGCATGTTTTTGAAATGTATTACAGCTATGAGGAGCCAATTAATCGCATCGTTCCCCACCGTATTTTAGCGATTAATCGTGGTGAGAAAGAAGAGATTTTAAAAGTTTCTGTTGCTGTACCGGTTGAACGAGCAACGCAAATAATGGAAAATGAGTGGATTCCTAAAAACCGCTCATGCTCTTCTATCCAGCAAGTGAAGGAAGCAATTCATGATAGCTACAAGCGTTTAATTCAACCTTCCATTGAAAGGGAGCTACGTAATGAGCTATCAGAAAAAGCTGAGGCACAGGCTATTCATATTTTTGCTGAAAACTTGCGCAATTTATTATTACAGCCACCGATGCGCGGCAAAATGGTGCTTGGTGTTGACCCGGCTTATCGTACAGGCTGTAAATTAGCAGTTGTAGATGAAACGGGCAAGATGTTAGAAGTGACAGCAATTTATCCACATCCACCAAAGCCAGATGTAGAGAAATCTAAAAAAGTTGTAAATGAAATACTGGATCGTTATCCAATTAGCATTATTGCGATAGGAAACGGAACTGCCTCTCGCGAAACAGAGCAATTTATTGCAGATATCTTAAAAGAACGCGGAACAGCAGATACAGCATATGTGATTGTCAATGAGGCGGGAGCTTCCGTCTACTCGGCATCTGATGTAGCGCGCGCTGAATTCCCGAATTTACAAGTAGAGCAGCGTAGTGCGGTATCCATTGCGCGTCGTTTACAAGATCCATTATCCGAGCTAGTAAAAATTGAACCAAAAGCGGTAGGGGTTGGACAATATCAACATGACGTGTCACAAAAGCAATTGGCGGATTCTTTAACA
The DNA here is from genome assembly GCF_003049505.1 of Metasolibacillus meyeri. Taxonomy (GTDB): domain Bacteria; phylum Bacillota; class Bacilli; order Bacillales_A; family Planococcaceae; genus Metasolibacillus; species Metasolibacillus meyeri. The sequence goes on along the minus strand of NZ_PYWN01000060.1, from coordinate 1,731 downwards.
TTTATAGTAGAAACAGCGGTAAACCAAGTAGGAGTAGATGTGAATACAGCATCGGCATCTTTATTGCAATACGTATCAGGTTTATCGAAAACGGTTGCTGAAAATATTGTCAATGCACGTAGTGAAAGTGGGAAATTTACTTCACGTGTACAATTGAAAAAAATCCCTCGACTTGGTGCGAAAACATATGAACAAGCAATCGGCTTTTTGCGTATTGTCGATGCGAAAAACCCGCTTGATGCAACAGGTATCCACCCTGAAAGCTATGCGTTAGCAGAACAAATTTTACAAATAGCTAATTTGACGAAGCAAGATGTGGGAACGGAAAAAGCAGAGCAAGCAATTTCTGATTTATCTATTGCCCAATTAAGCGCTGAATTAAATGTTGGAGAAGTGACTGTAAAGGATTTAGTTGATACATTAATGAAGCCTACTCGTGATCCTCGAGATGCTTTCCCACAGCCATTACTAAAAACAGATGTTTTACAAATGGAAGATTTAAAAGTCGGGATGGAGCTACAAGGAACTGTGCGCAATGTAGTTGATTTTGGCGCTTTTATTGATATTGGTGTGAAACAGGATGGTCTTGTGCACATATCTAAATTGCAAAAGCGTCGAATTAAGCATCCACTTGAAGTAGTTGCACTTGGAGACATTGTAACTGTTTGGGTAGAGAAGGTAGAGGTAGGAAAAGGGCGTATCTCTTTAACAATGCTTGCTCCACAACAAAATATAGATTTAAATTAATAGATGATCATATAGCAATGGAAGTCCATACCTGCACTTTTAACTTAAATCAGCAGAAGTCACAAACACTTTGTATCTGATACTACGCTTTCGGTACAGAAGCTATTGCCGTTGATGCTACGCTTTCGCAACAAAAAACACCGCTGATTTAAGTTAAGCCTCTGGCGAATGTCACAGATTTTGAAGAGGAGTTTTCGAGCAAGCTCGAAAAAATCTGGATGCAATTACGCCTTGGCGTAATTAATATTACAGTTTGGATTTTTCATCGTTTAATATAAGATTTTTTGGAGATGATAAGGGTGGATGATTTACAATTACAACAGTTAGTAGAGCAATTATCGGAGCAACGTTTTCAATTACCTTTTAAGCATAAAGCATATTTTAATTCTCGCTTAAGAACAACAGGTGGTCGCTATATGTTAAAAAGTCATAATATCGAAGTAAACAAACGCTATTATGAACATTTTGGTGTTGAGGAGTTAAACGGTATTATCTTGCACGAGCTTTGTCACTACCATTTACATCTTCAGGGGAAAGGGTATAAGCATAGAGATCAAGATTTTCGAATGCTCTTAAAAAAAGTAGGGGCTCCTCGTTTTTGCTCAACAATCGAAAAAGAAGAAAAGGGGAAATCACGACTTTACAATTATCATTGTATTGATTGTGGGCAATCATATAGAAGAAAAAGAAAAGTTAACGTAAAATCTTATTGCTGTAGCAAATGCCGTGGTGCAATTTATCTAATTGAAAACAAACGATAAGTAGGCAAGCGGATAGTTGATTCATCATATAGTTTATTGCTTATCATTTAGGATAATAAAACGAGAAATTAAAAATCCAAAATTAATTTTAAAAAAATGTTGACTATATGAAATAAGGTGTCTATAATAGAAAAAGTCGGTGAGGTAATCACTGATAAATAACAATTAATCCGAAGTAGCTCAGTGGTAGAGCAACCGGCTGTTAACCGGTTGGTCGCAGGTT